>JANLSB010000416.1:0-1985 GCA_031362125.1 Lysobacterales bacterium
CGTGACTTTCTTCGCGGTGCGGCGCACATTCTTCAGGCCCGGCTTGCGGCCGCGGCGCACGGTGCGCTTGGCCTTTGCCGGTTTGAACTTGGCGACCAGCGGGGCCAGCACAGTTTCAAGGCTGCGGCCTGCCTGGGTCACGCCGTTCTCGATCTGGTTGCGCAGTTCGTCTGCGGTTTCGATCAATTTCGACTGCGCCTGCTCGACGGCGGCCTTCGCCTGGCGGCGGGTCTTGGCGACGCGGTCGGCGGTCTGGGTGGCGGCAGCTGCGGTCTGGCGCTGGGCCATCACTGCCAAGCCGAGGCCGGCGAGCCACAGGTGACGGGGCGTCGCGTTGGGAGCGGTGCGGGTGATCTTCTTGCGTGCCATGGGTAATCTCCGTTGCAGGGCGCCGGGGAATCGGCTTTGGATGACTGCAGGATGCGTGGTCCGGGCCGAGCAAACACACTAGCCCGTATGGTCGGGGCTTGCCTCGCGCCGCGAGTCGCGGGATGCTGCCCGCTTCCATCGAGAGGACTCGAAACATGGCCAAAACCAACTGGGCCGCTTTCCCGCACGACGCCAAACCCTTCGCCTATGCCGGAGATGCATTGAAAAAAGCCTGGCCCAAGCTGCACGCTGGCGACTGCGAACCGTTTCCCGACGCAAAACATGCGGCAGCGCTGATCAAGGCGGCCGGCAAAGCCGCTCCCAAGGGGTTGGACGCTGGCGCGCTGGCCGAAGCGCTGCAGGACGCATGGCGCAGCTTCCACGCCGGCAACTTCAAAGCCGCATTCGAGGCTGGCGAAGCGCTCGGCCCGGTTGGTGCCTCCGTCGCGACCAAGGCGATCGGCATCCATGCGACATATCTGGTCGACGATGACGCGGAAAAGCTCAAGCGTTTCGAGCAGGCCGCAAAGTTGGCCGAAGCCGCCATCAAGGCACTGCCCGATGAGGCCAATAGCCATTACCGCCATGCATTCGCGCTCGGCCGCTACAGCCAGGGGCTCTCGATCACCAAGGCGCTGAAGGACGGGATCGCCGGCAAAGTCCGGAACTCCCTCGATAGCGCGCTGAAACTAGCTCCCACACATGCCGAAGCGCATACCGCGATGGCGATCTACCACGGCGAAATCATCAGCAAGATCGGCGCCATGATCGGCGGCCTGACCTACGGCGCCAAGGCCTCTGAGGCCGATAAACACATCAAAGAAGCCCTCAAACTGACCCCGAGCTCTCCGATCGCCCACATCGAATATGGCAATCTGCTGTTGCTGCTCCACGGCGACAAAAAGGAAGACGCAGCCGCGGCTGCTTACGAGAAGGCCGTCGGTTGCAAGCCGTTGGATGCGATGGAGGCACTGGACGCGGCTTACGCAAAATCCCAGCTGGAGTAAGCACCCCACCGACCGGGCAGGGCTTCCCACGGCTTGCCTCGGTTTGGCCCACTCCGTACAATTACGAGCCCGATATCCGGGCGGTTAGCTCAGCGGTAGAGCATTGCCTTCACACGGCAAGGGTCGCAGGTTCGAACCCTGCACCGCCCACCATATCGATCAAGCACTTGTCCGAGTTTGCCCGCCTCCCGGGCAGCCAATACGGAAAAATACGAAAAACCGATCTGCTTCCTCAGGTCGGTTTTTCGTTTGTGGCGTGGGCATTCACTTTCGCGCCCAGGGTACCCGCTTCCACAGCGATGACGTGCACTCCCGAACGCCGACGACACTCAGCATTTCACCAACGACTGAGCCTGGAGCTCCGTCGTCGGAGCTCTGGAGCATCAGCGATGATGAAATTTTCACCATCGGCAGTGCTCCGAACCTCGCGCGGAGCTGCAAGCTCCGGCGATGACGCTCTTTTCACCGACGTCCAAAGCTTGTCGCCTCGACACTGAGCCTCGGAGCGTCGACGTTGAAGGTCGAAGGACGACCGCGCGCTGCCAAAATTGGAGATACGCGACGGCGGCTGACGTGGTTTTTGCAGGAGCGACGGAAGTCGCGAAGCCG
>JANLSB010000476.1:0-7998 GCA_031362125.1 Lysobacterales bacterium
AACATGCAAACACAGCCATGAAACGAAGGGTGCCGCAAGGCACCCTTCGTCGTTGTCGGCGTGGCGCCTCGATCATTCTTCCGCCACCGCCTCCACTTGTATCCTCAGCACGATGGTCATGTCGAATCCCCAGTCCTTTCCGGCCGCGATGCCGAACTGATCGCGTTGCAGGGTGGCATAGGCATCTGCGCCGCAGACTTCGCGCTTGAGCATGGGGTGCGGCATGCACTTGAACGCGTTGATCTTCAGATCGACCGGTTTGGTGACGCCGTGCAGAGTGAGCTGGCCGACGACGCGGGTCGGCTTGTCTTTCTTGAAGGCAGCCAAGCGGCCGGTGTAGGTCGCCTTGGGAAATTGCGCGACGTCGAAGAACTCGGCGCCCTTGGCATGTTCATTGAGCTGATCGTGGCCGAAATCGATGCTTTCGACATCGATGTCGACATCGAGCGTGCCGCTGCCTTTGGCCTTGTCGAAGGTCACGGCACCGGTGGTGCGGTTGAACTTGCCGCGCCAGACCGACAGGCCGGCCATGTGGTCGGCCTCGAAGCTCGGGAACGTATGGTCCGGGTCGATGCGGTAAACGACGGGCGCGGCCTGGACGGTGCCGGCCAACAGCATCGACAGGACGAACAAGGTGGACAGACGGGGCAGCGGACGCTTCATGGGGACTCCTTCGGTTCCGGGGAAATGGCGACCAGCGGACGATCCGCAGATTTCATTGCCTACGACGAACGGGTGGGCGCGAATACGACATCCGACACAGGGTTGTTTTCGACACCCAGCGGCAGCAACCAATGCGCAATGGAGTTGGCGTAGTAATTCAGCAACGCCATGGAATCCGGCCCTGCGAAATAGCGATCATCGTCTTCGATCAAAACACCGCGCCGCTGCAACAGTTGCAGGCTTTGCAGCAGAGTCGAATTGCGCGGCTTTTCTTCTTCGCGCATGGGCGCGCCGCCGTGGATCAGTTCGTCGATCAGCCGGTCGACTTCGACGATCAGGTCGACGGAACGCAGCCCAGTCTGTGGACTGCGCACGAAAACGGTCGCGATCAGCGGCACCGGCAGGATCGGGATGACATGCCGGATCCCGTCCATCAACGCGTCGGCGAGCGATGCCACCTGCTCGAAGCGTTGTTCCTTCGACAGACGCTTGAACTGGATGCTGTTCGCGGCTGAAAATCCCTTCGCGGAAACGGGGATGCCGAAGTTCACGCTGGCATAGCCGTTGCGCCGGAATCGTGCGTCCCCGCCGACGAACAGATTGAAGCGGAGGAATCGCAGCACGTTGCGGAGGTGGAAGCCGATGCCTTTGCGTTTGCTGTGCGGATCGGTCCAGGCCAGCATGTTCAGGTCTTCGAGCACGTGGTCGTAATTGATGCCGATCGGGATGAAGACGATGTCGCGGTCGGTCTCGGCATCGAACGAACGCAGCATGTAATCGAGGAAGCCGAGTTTCGGCCGGCCGAAATTGCCGTCCCGGCTCAAACCGCCTTCCAGATACACCGCCTGGCAGACGCCTTCGTGCGTCGACATGTGGATGTAGCGTTCGAGCACCTTGCGATACAGCGGGTTGTTGGAGTCCCGACGCACGAAGTAACCCCCGAGGCCCTTGACCACCAGATTCAGCGGCAGCACCCGCGCCCATTCGCCGACCGCGTAGGACAGCGTGGCCTGGTTGGCCGCCAGATAGGTGACCAGCAGATAGTCCATATTGCTGCGATGGTTCATCACGAAGACCACGGTGGACTGCGGATCGATCTGGCGGAGCTTTTCGATATCCGCCGCGCCGACCTTCACCCGATAGATGAAGCGCGAGATCTGCCGGGCCAGCCAGTAGCCGAGGCGGTAGTACACGTAGGCATTGAATGAAGGCACGATTTCGCGGGCATAGGTCCGCACTTTCTTCTGCAGCACGCCTCTGGGCGCGTCCGTCTCTGCGGCCTGTTTCTCGATCTCCGCGATGACCTGGGTGTCGTAGCTCAGCCGGTCGATCAGCACCTGTCGCCGGGTCCGCTGGAAGGGCCGGATCTGGATGCGCAGGCTGCTGTTGATGCGCTCGATGGCGCGATTCAATCGACGCCTGACGAACCAGCGGGCACCGGGCAGGAAGATGCTGTCCAGCACAGCGTAAGCGCTCGCCGCGACCAACAGCAGCAAAAGCCAAACGGGTATTTCGACAGCAGCAGCCATATCGCTCCCCAGCGGAATCGCAGCATTGTCTGGATCATGACCGGAGACCTGAAGGTCCAGCCGCGTTTTTCACTATACCGCCATCATCGATTCCGCCGAGGGGGCCGCTCGATCGTCGCCCCGGTCCGTGTCAATCGGCCCAACGCCATCCGCATGCTAGTCGTCCCCAGCGCCGCGCCTTCGGCGCCGAACCGCCGTTCGACGATCTCGGCATGATTCTCCGCGATCAGCACCACGCTGCTCGCCCGCGTGCCGTACACCTCATGCGCGATGAACGCTGGCGACAGAAAACGTTCCCGTTCCAGGCCAACGCCGGTATCGGGCAGACACGCATCGGCGGCGATGGCGGTATCGGCGAGCGCGGCGAAGAGCGGTTCAAGATCGGGCGTGGCGTCAGCCGATGGATTCGCAGCGGACGATGTGCACCACCCCTCCAGCCGCGTCATCAGCGTTTCGGTTTTCGGCCACGGTGCATCGAGGGCGCCGTTGGAAATGCCGTGGATGCCAGGCGCAAGCGTTCGCTTCACGATACTGCGTGCACTGTCCTCGTCGACGCGGTTGGTCGCGAACGCGAGCGCGTCGCCATCGTGCACCAGCAAGTTGAAGAGACGGTACTGCGTCTCGGCGGTCGCCAGCGCGTGCAGCGCGGCGTTCGCGTCGATGTCGCTCCGCAAGAAGTCCGCGACCAGCTCGCCGCGCGAGCGGCCTGCCTGCTCGGGCAGGCGGCGCACATTGGTGACCGCCGCCAGCCGTCGGCCGCGCATCGCGAGCCAACTGCCGCCGTGCAGGGCGTCGCGGCCGCCGACGATCTCCGGCGCGTCCGCCCATGCGGCCAGCGGCAGCGTCGGCCGCGCGTGGAATTCGTCGCGATTCGCCGCGAGGATCAGCGGGTAGCGCGGATGCATGCGCCACGCGATCGCGATCAAACACATGGGGGGATTGGCGTGGCGGCTTCATTGCGCATGATGGGGCGGCCGGCAGTAGGGCCGCCAGCATAGCGAACGCACCGCTGGTCCCGCAGGGCGATTGACGCACCGCAACATCTAGGCAAGCCGCGCGCTGCGTGCTATTCAATGGGCATAGGGTCAACCCTCGACACCCGGGATCGCTGCATGACGCAAAGATTCGACGAGATGTACGACGACGCCGGGGCACCGCGCCCGCATTACCGCGTCTTCGACGAATGGCTGCGCAACACCTCAGCGCCGGTGATCCAGAACAAGCGCCGCGAAGCGGAGATCGCCTTCCACCGGGTCGGCATCACCTTTTCCGTCTACGGCGAGGACGCCGGCAACGAACGCCTGATTCCCTTCGACATGGTGCCGCGGATCGTGCCCGCCGCCGAATGGCGGATGCTGGAAGCCGGTCTGCGCCAGCGCGTGCATGCGTTGAATCTGTTTCTCGGCGATGTCTACGGCGAGCAGCGGATTCTGCACGATGGCCGCGTGCCCGCCGACCTGGTGCTGGGCAACACCGAATTCCGCAATGAAATGCGCGGCCTGCGTGTGCCCGGCGGCGTCTATTCGCATATCTCCGGGATCGATCTGGTCCGCGCCGGCGACGGCGAGTACTACGTGCTGGAAGACAATCTGCGGGTACCGTCGGGCGTGTCGTACATGCTGGAAAACCGGCGGATGATGGCGCGACTGATTCCCGAGCTGTTCGCGCGTCAGCAGATCGCGCCGGTCGAGCGCTACCCGGACGCACTGTTGAGCACGCTGCGCGAAGCCGCGCCGGAGGGCATCGACGACCCGGTGGTGGCGGTGCTGACGCCGGGCTCGGCCAATTCCGCGTATTTCGAACACGCCTTCCTCGCCCAGCAGATGGGCGTGGAACTGGTGGAAGGCGCCGACCTGTTCGTGCGCGACGATACCGTCTACGCACGCACCACACGTGGTCCGCAGCGGGTGCATGTGATCTACCGGCGGATCAACGACGATTATCTGGATCCCATGGCGTTCCGCCCCGAATCGATGCTCGGCGTACCGGGGCTGTTCAGCGCGTATCGCGCCGGCCGCGTGACCTTGGCGAACGCGCCGGGCACCGGCGTCGCCGATGACAAGTCGGTGTATCCGTACGTGCCGGAGATGATCCGCTTCTACCTGAGCGAAGAACCCATCCTGCACAACGTGCCGACCTGGCAGCTGCGGAAACAAGACGACCTGCGTTACGTGCTCGACCATCTGCCGGAGCTGGTGGTGAAGGAAGTGCACGGCGCCGGCGGTTACGGGATGCTGGTGGGGCCCGCGTCGACGAAGGCCGAGATCGAGGACTTCCGCCTGCGCATCCTCGCCGACCCGTCGAACTACATCGCCCAGCCGACGCTGTCGCTGTCCACCTGCCCCACGTTCGTCGAGAGCGGACTCGCACCGCGGCATATCGATCTGCGCCCGTACGTGCTGTCGGGCAAACGCATTCAGGCGATGCCGGGCGGGCTCACGCGGGTCGCGCTGCGCGAGGGCTCGCTGGTGGTGAATTCGTCGCAGGGCGGCGGGACCAAGGACACCTGGGTACTGGAGAGCTGACCGCATGCTGTGCCGAACCGCCAACGATCTTTACTGGGTGTCGCGACATATGGAACGCGCGGAGAACACCGCGCGCCTGATCGACATCACCACCCGCATCGCGATGCTGCCCGAGCGGCTGGACCGCGGCAAAGCGCAGGCCGCACCGTGGCGACGCGCGCTGGACGCGCTGGGCGCAGCCGATATCTGCCTCAAGCGCTACGGCACGATCGACGCCGACACCGTGCTCGATCATCTGCTGCTGTCGGTGGACAATCCGTCGTCGATCCTGAGCTGCCTGCGCGCTGCGCGTGAAGCCGCGCGCGCGCAGCGGGTCGCGATTACGTCGGAGATGTACGAGGACCTCAACACCTCATGGATTGAAATGCGCGGGCTCGACACCGCCAGCATCGGCCGCGATGGACTCAGCAATATCCTCGAACGGGTGAAGAGCCGCTCGGCCGCGTTTCGCGGCGTCACCATCGGCACGCTCGGGCGCGGCGAGGGCTATCAGTTCATGCAGTTGGGTGTGTTCATCGAACGCGCCGAGTGGGCGATCCGCCTGCTCGATGTGGTCGGCAGCGACGGCGATCTGCCCGAAAGCGGCGAAGCGCGCGACACCGTCGAATACTTCCAGTGGAGCGCGCTGCTGCAGTCTTTATCGGCATTCGAAACCTACCGTCGCCTGCACCGGCAGTCGGTCACGCCTGCGGGCGTCGCCGAAGTGATGCTGCTGCACGACGCCAACCCGCGCTCGCTGCAGACCTGCACCCATCAGCTGCATCAGGTGCTGCGCGCGCTCGCGGGCGGGCAGACCCTGGAAGTGGTGCGCAAGGCCGGCGCGCTGTCGGCGCATACGCGCTATGCTCGAATCGACGAAATCATCGCCGACGGCCTGGAGCCCTGGTTGCAGGACGCGATGGAGCGATTGGATCGCTTGGGCAACGCGATCCATCGACAATTCATGAGCGCCGCCGACGCCATCGAGACGCGGCCGCCGCCCAAGCCAGCCTCCAGGCCGCAAACGCAACCACAATTCCAGGCGCAGACCTTGGCCTGATCCGCTTCACATCACTGCGCCGGTCCGGGCAAAATTGGCGCTGCATCCGCGCGGGCACTGTTTCCTCAATGACGTATTGCATCGGCTTGAATCTAGACCACGGCCTCATCCTGGCCTCCGACTCGCGGACGAACGCCGGTGTCGACGACATCCGCCGCACCGGCAAGATGCGGCTGTTCGTCTCCGAAGGCGAATACGTGGTCGCCGCGCTGTCGGCCGGCAACCTGTCGCTGACCCAGAACGCACTGAACCTCATCGATCAGCGCTCCACCCTGGACGGCGGCCGGCCGGGTATCGGCAAGTCCACGTCGATGTTCGAAGTGGCGCAGCTGGTCGGCGACGCGCTGCGCGAAATCCGCAAACGCGACGAGGCGTATCTGCGCGACAGCGGCATCGACCCCGGCGGCAGCTTCATCGTCGGCGGTCAGATCCGTGGCGAGCCGCCGCGATTGTTCCTGGTGTATTCGGAAGGGAATTTCATCGAAAGCTCGCCGGAGATGCCCTACTTCCAGACCGGCGAAAGCAAATTCGGCAAACCCATCCTCGACCGCGTCATCACCCCGCAGACCTCGCTGAGCGAAGCCTGCAAATGCGTGCTGGTGTCGTTCGACTCGACCATGCGCTCCAACCTCTCCGTCGGCCCGCCGCTGGACCTGCTGCTCTACCGCCGCGACAGCTTCACCGCCAACCTCCGCCAGCGCCTGGTCGAAGACGACCCGTACCTGCAGACTATCCGCCGCGAATGGAACGAAACACTGCGTCGCGGCGTGCGCGAATTGCCGGGGCCGGAGTGGCTGCGGGATGCGGAAGGCTGAGCGTCGAACGTCAGACCTCTCGAAAGCGTATCCATCGAACGAGGAGCATTGCTTTTCCCTTCTCCCCCGGAGAAGGCGGCGCGCAGCGCCGGATGAGGGTACGCGTGCCGACTGGAGTCTTCGCCGCTGCCTTGGCATGCCGTTCGATCAAGAAAGTCCACGCTGACCCTAATGGTGCTTACTCAAGCACCCCGCCCTGACTTCGTCATTCCCGCGAACGCGGCAATCCAGTGACTTCAGCCCTTGGCAGCCAAGACATACCGGGCAGCAATTCTGGCTGACCGGTTTACTCCAGAACCCGCGTTGTTTCCGATTGTTCGCCTCCAAACACAAGACTGACAAGCCTCTGACACTCGAAACACCGGACCAGCGCGATTGACTGGCCCATACATTCTTTCCGGACCGCGCAGCGAGTTTTGGCGTACCAACCACCGCAATGGAGATTCGTATGTCCGAGCTTTTTTATATGCCATTTCGACCGGCTTTTCATCAAAACGGTCCTGAGCTTCCGAACGGAGCGCTCTATTTCTATTCGAGCGGCACGAATGCTTTGGCCAATGCGTACGAAGACGCGGCACTGACCACGACGCTTCCGAACCCGCTGGTGGCCGACGCTGCGGGCCGGTTCGCGGCGCCCATCTATCTGGACCCTGCGGTGGTTTATCGCGTGGTGTTGGAAGATCGGACAGGCACGCAGGTTGTCGATCTCGACCCCTACGTTTCCATCACCCAGCCGCAGATGCTTTCGCCGTACGATTTCGGCGCACAAGGCGGGTACGACAGCTTGTCGGAAGCGCGGAGCGGTATCGACGATACCACCGCGATTGAAGCGCTGCTTGCCGCGTGGACGGCAAACCCGACGATCGTTCCGAATTTCGGCGGCCGCTATTGGACCGTCTCTCGAACCATCCGCTTCGAACAAGTCGCCGAACATCAGGCTGCCTATTTCATCGCCGGCATGTTCGTCGCGGCCAGCGGTTCTTCCGGAAACAACCTGCTGGAAGTTTCCATACCGAACGGTGGCTGGGAGGGCAAGCTGGGAGCCTTCGGTACGGATGGACAGACCTATGCCGATCGCACCTGGTTGAACGGCATCTTCATCGACAACAGCAATCGCCTCCGCGCGCCCACGGGTTGGTTGGCCGAGAGTTTCAAGCGCGACGGCATGGCGGTATACGAACCCGCGAATACTGAAAACAATATCGCGATCATGATCGGCCCGGGCCGGGCGGAAAGCTGCGGTTCGGCATTGGGGCAGGCGCAGACCCTGTTGACGCAGGACTATCAGGCGGTGGTCTATACCAGTACTACCGGCTTGATAGGATACGGCTCGACTACGCAACGGTCGGTGTTGACGATGGCAGCGGACGTTCCGGCTGAAATCGAAGTCGACGATATCTGTTACCACATCCTGGCGCCGCAAGTCA
>JANLSB010000513.1:0-2443 GCA_031362125.1 Lysobacterales bacterium
CGACTTGCACGGCTTCGACAGCAAGCCCGCGCCTATCTATTGCCGCCCAGACGACAACGCTCTTGTCCACGTGAAGTCAAACGGCGACCTCAAAAGTACACAGCAAAAAAATGCCAGTCAGCTTAACTGACTGGCATTAGGGTTGCCCCCGCCTTTTTCCAGACCGCATCGTTGCGGCGAAGCTTCAGAACTTGCCGACAGACGCCGGATCCTTCGATGCCGGAATCGCGCCGTTGGTGTCGTTGGCAGCGACTGATGTGGAGGCGCCGTCGGCCCAGTAGCCGCCGTCGTACTCGTAATGCGTAACGCCGTCGCCATCGACGTAGGTCCGGGTCACGTACTTGTCGACGTAGTGCGGCAAGGCGCCGTCCATATTGCTGGTGTATTGATGGCCGTAATAAGCACTGCAATGCGACGGCATCTGGTTGCTGATCTCATATTCACCGTCGATGCCGGTCCAGGTCCTGAGGGTCTGGTTCAAGGTAGCCGCATCGCAGCGACCCGCGCCGTGGGCCATGGCTTCGACCAGCGAGCTCATCTCCGGCGATTTGCCCGCGGCCGGGCACAGTTTCAGGAAGTTGAGGCGCTTCTCGATCATTCTCCAGAACTTCCAATCGGTGATCCCGAAATAGCGGGCCAACGACGCAGCGCAAACGCCTGGAGGGCTGCCGGTGGAAAGACAGAGGATGACTTCGCAGGCCGTGGCCTCGTCGCCGCCGGTCATGAGCGACTCGTTCTGTCTCATGATGCTGTCCACCAGCGCCTGCGTCCCGTCATCGGCTTGGCTGGCGGTTGTGTCCGTGCCATAACCAGCGGGCTTTACAGAATCGGAACTGGCGTTGTCGTATCCATCGGGAACCTGCGAGGACGACGCATCGTCGAAGCCTGCGGGGCGCTGAGAGGACGAGTCGTTGAAGCCATCGGGCAACTGGGACACGGCGCTCTGTGCACAGACGGTTGCCGACAACACCACCAGGGCCACCGCCAGAGCGAGCGTGGAAATCACGCGGTTGTTCATGGACTACTCTCCTTTCAGTCAAATCGCATCGGCAAGAACCAGCGTGTCGGCGAGCCCAGATCCTCCCGGACCAGCCGATGTTCACACCCCGGAACAGTTGAATTCACTTCTGCCTTACGACGACTTGCAGGCATGCCAAGCCATGACGCACCTGCCGCAGAAGCTCCAAGGCCAGACTAACGGAGTTCGATATCGTTTTGAAAGCGCCTTCCAACCATCCGTGCCGATGGCGGGCAGGTGCATTCCGGCGCGATCGGAAGCAGGATAACCATATGATTTCAAAGATAATGCGACAAAAAAATGGTATCAGCCGGGCCGCCATCCTCGTGGAATTGCCCTGACCGTCTGTCGGAATGCCCGGCCGCCTGGCCATGATGATGGGAATCGGAACAGCCCGAGGGCACAAAGGCCAAGTTCTTCAGGATGGATCTGCGGCATCGGGCGGTCGGCGTGGCGGGAAGCGCAGGACCACCCCGTGCGGGTCCTCAGGACGCTGCCACAACACCGGCACGTCGGCGGGTTTGGGCAACTTGAATTCCGTATCCTCGGCTGCCTCGGAATCGTCCTCCAGCTCCCAGCTGTATTGTTTGCGCGGCGGAATCGGATCGGCATGGCGTAGCAGGAAGGCTGCAATCACGCCACCCAGCGCCCCACCCAGATGCGATTGCCATGACACGCCGGGCTCCTGCGGCAGCACCGTCAACAACATGCCGCCGTAGAGGAAGAACGCGATCATCGCCGCTGCGATCGACGGCCGGTCGCGGCGCAGCAGGCCGAGAGCGAACACGAGGAACATCAGGCCATGGGTGAGTCCACTGGCGCCAAGGTGATGGCTCCCTGCTTCGCCCAACAGCCACGCACCGAGTCCCGAGCTCAGCCAGAAGATGGGCAGTGCGCGCACGGTCGCCTTCGGATACACGCTCCCGGCGAGGCTGCCGAGCAGCAGCAGAGAGGCGGCATTCGCCGCGATGTGTTCGACCGAGCCATGCAGCAGCGGTGCGGTCAGCAGGCCCCAGAGCCCCTGCGCGCTGAGGGCGGTCACGGTGAGCGGCCGGTAGTCCTCGCCCTGCTGCAGGGCGAAGACCGCCGCCAGCACCAGCACGAAGCCAAGACTGACGTTCAGCGCCCTCAGCAGGCGCCGCCGGTCCGCGGCGCGCTGTGTCGGGGTGTCGGGGAGGTCTTCTGGCGTGTGCAGATGCATTGGCAATCTGTGGTGCCGCACCGGGGCCCGATCAAGGCCGCCCAGGGGAAAAGGCGGCCTTGTGTCCGGAACGCTGCGTTCAGCCCTGTGCCGCTGGTGGGGATGGCGGGCGCATCAGACTCAGCACCACCGTGACCGTCAACGTGGCCACGACCACACCCAGCGACCACAAGACCGGGATCTTGTAGATATCGATCAGCAGCATCTTCACGCCGATGAACATC
>JANLSB010000514.1:0-2100 GCA_031362125.1 Lysobacterales bacterium
AGCCCATCGCGAATCCAGCCGAAACCCGCAGCCGCCCCCAGTTCCCACGACATCGTCTGGCCCAGGGACTGATCGTCCTAGGCGTGGTTGCTACCGCCGGCATCGCGCTCGCCGGCCCGGCCAAGCTGATGCGAGAACTGCGCTCCCGCATGTTCGAAAGCGACCGGGGCTCGCTGGCAGACGTCGAGCGCGCGCATCCGGGACGTCGCGCCCAAGCCACGACGCGAGTCCGTTCGACCGGGAATTCGACCGCAGCCCAAGCGTCGGAAATTCCGATGAATCTCACATATGTCGATACATCGCGCACCGCCTATACGCGGTTCCGCACTTGGGTCGACAACGCCGTCGCCGGCAGCCCGGGCTACGCCTACGAGGCGCGCGACTCGGCACTGATGTTCCGCATCACCCGCGATGTGAAGTACTGCAACCACGCCATCAGCATGGTCGAGCAGCAGGTCTCGCAGGCCGAAACCGCGATCGCCGCCGGCCAGCGACCCATCGTCGCCGGCGACTCCTACCTCGATGTCGGCCCGATGATCAGCGATGTCGCGATGACCTACGACACCTGCTCATCGCGCCTCACCGCCAGCCAGCGCCAGCGCTGGTCCGCCTATGCCGAGCAGGCAGTTTGGAATGTCTGGAACTACCAGAGCGCGCGCTGGGGCAACACTTCACACCCGTGGACCGGCTGGTCGATCGACAACCCCGGCAACAACTACCACTACAGCTTCATCGAAGCGACGATGTCGTGGGCGCTGGCCTCGCGCAATCCGACCTGGATGAGCCTGCTGAAGACCGACAAACTCCCCAAACTGGAAGCGTATTACCGCGCGCTACCCACCGGCGGCAGCCTCGAAGGCACCGGCTACGGCACCGCGCAGATGCGCCTGTTCAATCTCTACAGCATGTGGAGAGACGCGACCGGCATCGATCTGGCCAACGCCAACACCCACGCGACCAACACCATCAAGTGGTGGACGCACGCGACCGTGCCGACGCTCGATCGTTTCGCGCCGCTGGGCGACCAGTCGCGCAATTCGGTACCGGAAATCTACGACTATCATCGCAGGCTCGTACTCGAAGCCCGGCATCTGACCAACGATGCGACCACGCAACGCATCGCCAGCTGGTGGCTCAACAACATCTCCGTGCAGCAGATGGGACAGGGCTCCAACTTCCGCTACGACATGCTGCCGGCCGGTACGAACGGCGCCGCGCCGACGGAGCTGTACTACCACGGCATCGGCACCGGCCATCTATTCGCGCGCAGCGGCTGGGATCGCGCCGCAATGTGGATGTCCTACGTCGCCGGCCCCTACAACGAAAGCCACGCCCATCAGGACCAGGGCGCGTTCACCCTGTTCGCGAACGACTGGCTGGCGGTGACCGAGAACATCTGGACCCACAGCGGCATCCAGCAGGGCACTGAAGTCCACAACATGATGCGCTTCGAACGCAGCAACGCCAGCGTCGCGCAATGCGCCAGCCCGTCCAACGACCGCATCGTCCACCAGTGCGCCAACAGCACCTCGACGATGACCGTCACCCCGGGCGCCAACGGTGCGCTGACCGTGGTGTCCAACCTCACGCCCGCCTACAGAGGCAACCCCGCGCTCAGCGCCTGGACCCGTCGCCTCGACTTCGCCGCGCGCAAGCTCACCGTCCGCGAC
Source organism: Lysobacterales bacterium (assembly GCA_031362125.1). Lineage (GTDB taxonomy): Bacteria > Pseudomonadota > Gammaproteobacteria > Xanthomonadales > Xanthomonadaceae > Lysobacter_I. The sequence goes on from JANLSB010000514.1 coordinate 1,671, forward strand.
AACTTCACGCTGGCTGCGGGCACCACCGCGTTCTTCCAGGTGCAGGTGCCGGTGCAGCCAGTGGTCAGCGGCACCACCGTCACCGCCGGCAGGCTCAGAGTGCGGGTGCTGGAACCGGCGAACGCCACCATCACCCTCAAGAACTGGAATGCGGTGGACGCCAGCGAATACAACAAGGGCTGGCGGATCGATATCGGCGGCGGCACGACGACTTATCTTGTTGAGCTGAGCGAAACGCCGTAACGCAATCGGCCGCAGTCGTGCGGAACGCAAAAAAGCCCGGATAACTCCTAATGCCAGTCAGTTAAGCTGACTGGCATTTTTTTGCTGTGTACTTTTGAGGTCGCCGTTTGACTTCACGTGGACAAGAGCGTTGTCGTCTGGGCGGCAATAGATAGGCGCGGGCTTGCTGTCGAAGCCGTGCAAGTCG
>JANLSB010000538.1:0-4788 GCA_031362125.1 Lysobacterales bacterium
CCTTGTGCCTGCGTGAGCTGGCAATCGGCAACAGTGACGACGCACAGCGCGTGCAAAGCGGCGTGAGCAAGGTGCTGCGCAATGACGATCCGCCGCGCGCTGTTGTCCGTATCCGACAAGACCGGCCTGCTCGATCTCGCCCGCGCACTCGCCGCACGCGATGTCGAACTGATCTCCACCGGCGGCACCGCCAAAGCCATCCGCGACGCCGGCCTGCCGGTGCGCGATGTCAGCGAGGTCACCGGCTTTCCGGAAATGATGGACGGCCGCGTCAAGACATTGCATCCGCTGGTGCACGGTGGCCTGCTCGGCCGCGCCGGCATCGACGATACCGTGATGGCCGAACACGGCATCGGCGCGATCGATCTGCTGGTGTTGAATCTGTATCCGTTCGAAGCCGTCTCGGCGAACCCGGACAGCACCATGGACGAGATCATCGAAAACATCGACATCGGTGGCCCGGCCATGCTGCGCTCCGCCGCGAAGAACTACGCGCGCGTCGCGGTCGCCACCGATCCGGCGCAGTACGCCGGCATCGTCGAAGAATTGAACGCGAACGCTGGCGCACTGTCGGCGAAAACGCGGTTCGCGCTTTCGGTCGCGGCGTTCAACCGCGTCGCCCAATACGATGCGTTCATCAGCAATTATCTGTCCTCGATCCACGGCGACGGCAGCCGCGCATTGTTTCCGGGCCAGAACAACAGCAATTTCATCAAGGTCATGGACCTGCGCTATGGCGAAAACCCGCATCAGCAGGGCGCGTTCTACCGCGATCTTTGGCCAGTGCCGGGCACGCTGGCGACGTTCACGCAGCTGCAGGGCAAGGAGCTGAGCTACAACAATCTTGCCGATGCCGATGCCGCATGGGAATGCGTGCGTCAGTTCGAAGCCCCCGCCTGCGTGATCGTCAAGCACGCCAACCCCTGCGGCGTCGCTGAAGGCGCGAGCTGCGCAGACACCTACGAAGCGGCTTATTCGACCGATCCGACTTCGGCCTTCGGCGGCATCATCGCCTTCAACACGACGCTGGACGCGGCCACCGCGAAAACGATTCTGGATCGCCAGTTCGTCGAAGTGCTGATCGCACCGGATTTCGACGAGGCCGCGCTGGACTACGCCAAAAAGAAAGCCAACGTCCGCGTGCTGCGCATTCCGCACGGCGACGGCCGCAACAACATCGACGTGAAGCGGGTCGGCTCGGGCCTGCTGATGCAGACCGCCGACATCCGCGAAGTCACTGCCGATGAGCTGAAGGTGGTCACGAAACTTTCTCCAACCGCCGAACAGCTCGCCGACCTGCTGTTCGCCTGGCGCGTCGCGAAATACGTGAAATCGAATGCGATCGTGTACGCGAAAGACCGGCGCACCGTCGGCGTCGGCGCCGGGCAGATGAGCCGCGTGTACTCGGCGCGGATCGCCGGCATCAAGGCTGTCGACGCCGGTCTCGTGGTCCCCGGCTCGGTGATGGCCAGCGACGCCTTCTTTCCGTTCCGTGACGGCATCGACGCCGCCGCCGAAGCCGGCATCAAGGCCGTGATCCAGCCCGGCGGGTCGATGCGCGACGCGGAAGTCATCGCTGCGGCGGACGAACACGGCATCGCGATGGTGTTCACGGGCGTGCGACATTTCAGGCACTGAGGAAAATACGATGTCGGGAAGATTATTGCTGTTGACGCTGATCGCACTGCTGATGTCCAGCAGCAGCGCCTTCGCCTCCGGATTCGGCTGGTATGTCTGCTCCGTCGAATGGGACGGTTTCAAGAAAACGGTTCAAGGATTGCGCGAAGAAGCCGATGAGCTTCTCACGGGAGCCAATACGCCGCGTTTGCGGGAATATCTGCAGTTGCAAGCGGACAGCGCCATTGTTCAGGAATGCGAAGGCACCAGCGAAGGCCCGATCAGCGCAGAGTTCTACAGCGTGGATCTCGCGCGCTACGCCTTGTCTGTTCAGGAGCGCGCGGGAATCAAGCATTCCTTCTTCGAGTTTTTCCTGAATCCACCTGACGTCATCGCGATCAAGAAACGCGATACTCGCCCATGGATCGACCCTGTCTATTTTGCGCTCTCGCCTGATCAGATACGTGCTTTTCATGCAGAAGTCGTCGCGCTCAACGAGCTGAAGCATTCGAAGCAATATCGTTCATTGCTTCGCCATCTGGAAGCGGTTTTGCTTAAGACTACGAACGAGAACTGGGACTGGTCCGACCCAAGCGACAGCAACGGCGATGTTGTCGCCGAATACGGGAACGGCGAGCATGGACTGATTTTTTATGGGCATGATTGAATCAAATGACACAATGACCATGACCTCGACTGAATTACGCGTTCTCGTCATCGGTTCAGGCGGCCGCGAACACGCCCTCGCCTGGAAGCTCGCGCAGTCCAAGCGCGTCACCGAAGTGCTGGTCGCGCCTGGCAACGCCGGCACCGCGACTGAGGCGAAGTGCCGCAACGTCGACGTGAAGGCGACCGACATCGACGGGTTGGTCGCGCTGGTGCGTGAGGAAGGCGTCGCGGTCACCGTGGTCGGGCCGGAGGGTCCGCTGGTCGCGGGCGTCGTCGACCGCTTCCGCAGCGAAGGGCTGCGGATCTTCGGACCGACCGCAGCCGCCGCCCAGCTGGAAGGCAGCAAGGCCTTCGCGAAGGATTTTCTCGCGCGTCACGGCATCCCGACCGCTTATTACGCGGTACATACCGATGTCGATGCCGCCATCGCCTACATCCGCGACAAGGGCGCGCCGATCGTCGTCAAGGCCGACGGCCTGGCCGCAGGCAAGGGCGTGATCGTGGCGATGACCCTTCAGGAAGCCGAAGACGCGGTACGCGACATGCTCTCCGGCAACGCCTTCGGCAGCGCCGGCTCGCGGGTGGTGATCGAGGAATTCCTCGATGGCGAAGAGGCGAGCTTCATTTCGATGGTCGACGGCATCACCGCGCTGCCGATGGCCACCTCGCAGGACCACAAGCGCGTCGGCGACGGCGACACCGGGCCGAACACCGGCGGCATGGGTGCGTACTCGCCCGCACCTGTGGTCACGCCCGAAGTGCACGCGCGCGTGATGCGCGACATTGTCGTACCCACCGTGCGTGGGATGGCCGCCGACGGCGTGCCGTTTACCGGCTTTCTCTACGCCGGGCTGATGATCGATGCCAACGGTATGCCGAAGGTGATCGAATTCAACGTCCGCTTCGGGGATCCCGAAACGCAGCCGGTGATGATGCGCCTGCAGTCGGATCTGCTGGATCTGGTCGAAGCCGCTATCGACGTGCGACTGCACGCCATGGAAGCACACTGGGATCCGCGACCGTCATTGGGGGTGGTGATGGCGGCATCCAACTATCCCGACATGCCGGGAACCGGCGATGTCATCCATGGATTGCATGTGCCCCAGGCCATCGGCACCAAGGTCTTCCATGCCGGCACTCGGCTCGACGACGACGGCAACATCGCCACCAACGGCGGCCGCGTGTTGTGCGTCTGCGCGTTGGCCAGCACAGTGGCCGGGGCGCAGTGCGCCGCCTACGTCGCGATGGCGAATATCTCCTGGGAAGGCGAATTCCACCGCCACGACATCGGCTGGCGGGCAATCGCGCGCGAGGGCTGAGCCGTTCGCGGCATCAACGCCCGCGCTTCGCGGGTTTGGCTGCCACCTGGTACTTCGACAACTCTTCGATCAGGCCTCGCACCAGTTTGCGCTGCGATGCCGACAGTTTGAGGAAGGTTTCGATCGCCAGCTGATCGTGCGGATTCATCCGCCATTCGCCGCGGTTCTCGCGGACCCGCCTGTCGTCGCCGTACTGCAGTTGCTGCGGTTCGATCGACAGCATCTTCGCCAGTGCGCGCAGGTTGGCCTGCCGTGGCATGGCGCGTCCGTTGAGCCAGCCGGAAATCGCCTGTTGCGACACCGGCTCGCCGCCGAAGCGGGCCAGCAGTTTGACGAGTTCGGCCGGACTCTCACTCATGCCGGCTTGGCGCAGTGCGGCGCGGAGGCGCTCGCTGAAAGCATCTTGTTCGGTCTTCATGCGCCGACGTTAGGTCGGCGTCGGCCACGATGTGAAAGATATGGTTGTCGATTATATTTAATCTATGTTGTATCGCAATGCGCTGCTTCCATACAAAACCTGTCAACCCTTCTTTCCCGTACCGCCGGACTTCACGAATTCATCGATCACATGCCGCAACAACTTGCGTTGTGAGGGAGGCAACTGCAGAAAGGCCTCGATCGCCAGCTGGTCGCGCGGATCCAGCCGCCATTCGCCCCGCGACTCGCGCACACGCTTGCCGTCGTCCCCGTACTGGAGTTGCTGCGGCTCGATCGACAGCATCTTCGCCAGTGCCCGCAAATTGGCCTGCCTTGGCATGGCGCGCCCCTTCAACCAGCCGGAAACGGCTTGCTGGGAGACGGGCTCGCCACCGAAACGCGCGAGCAGGCGGACCAGTTCGACCGGACTCTCGCCGACACCCGCCCGTTGCAGTGCTGCGCGCAGCCGTTCGCTGAACGCGATTTGTTCATTGTTCATCACCTGACGTTAGGCCGGTGCACGCCGGCGTTGGAAAGTTGTGATTTGAACAGTATCAAACTTTTTGTTAGCGTGCACGTCGATGACGACCAGGGAGGGCGGCGATGTCCGGCCAGCGGGGAACTCGATACAGCAACAGCCAAGACTGCGAAGTCATTGGGGAAAGGGGCGTTGCGCAGGTGGTGCGCGGGGGCCGCATGCGAGGGCAACGGGAGAGGCTGCGGCCATGGAGATGAGCGCGCATGCATCGCTGCTCCATGCCGCGCT
>JANLSB010000542.1:0-3230 GCA_031362125.1 Lysobacterales bacterium
GCACGTCCACCGGTTGGCTCAGTTCCTCGGCGGTCAGGCGCAGGGGGCTCGCGGTGACGACGATGGTATCGAGCTCTTTGGCGGGGTCGTGCCTTGGGTCGTTCGCGGTCGAGGGTTCGGCCGCTTTGGCCAGCGAGGCCGCCAAACAGACAGCGACGAAAAGCGGGGTCCGGGCGTAGCGGGATGACTTGGGCATGAGTTGAACACAGAGAGAGTAAATAGTGATGTTATAATGTAACACCTCAATTCTCCACACCCCCCAGAAGTCATGCCTCATTCGTCCGCAGCCTTGTCCAAAGCCGATCACCTCGGGTTTACGGCGTCATTGCTCTGCGCCGTGCACTGCGCGTTGTTTCCGCTTGCATTGGCCCTGTTGCCGTCCCTTGGTTTGCAGTCTTTCGGCTGGGTCGATCTGGACCAGGCCTTCGTGGTGTTCGCAACGGTGCTGGGTGTCACTACGCTGACGCTGGGCTGGCGTCGGCATCGTGCATTCCGTGCCTGGGCGGTACTGTTGCCTGGTCTGTTGCTGGTCTGGTTGGCTTCGTTTACCGGGCTGCATCAGCACACGCTTGGCCATGCGCTGGTGATGACGGTCGGCGGCACTCTGCTGGCGGCCGGTCACTGGCTTAACCTGCGGCTCACCCACGCGGCGAAAACGAATGGTGTATCGAGGCCATGATCGCGGGCCGGTGCTGACTGGATGACCCGAGGGAAAGCGCTCGGCAAACTGCGAAAATGAGGATGCAACCGACCCCGGATGTTGTTACGTTATAACTTCACCAAAGACGGCGGCCGCCTGGAGTGTCATGAAGAAGCTGTTATCGGGTCTGGGCATGTTTGCTGCGTTGTCGTGTTCACCGGCATTGGCGGCTGAGCCGCCCTCCGGCAAATCGCAGATGGAACTGCTGGAACAGAAGATCCAGGCGCTGCAGTCCAGCGTCGATGCGTTGCGGAAACAGGCCGACGAGGCGACAGCTGCAGCCGAATCGGCAGAGGTGGAGCTCCGCACGCCCAAGCCTGCTCATGCCGCCTGAACTGCGCCGCCGCCGTTTTCTGGACCGGATCGGAGCGACCGGGTCGCTGCTCTGCGCAGTCCACTGTGCGCTGCTGCCGCTGCTGATCGCGGTCCTACCCAGTTTCGGGGTCGCGTCCTGGCTGAAACAGGATTTCGAGGTGTGGTTCGTCCTGTTCGCGACCTTGGTCGGCGTCTCCAGCATGGTGATCGGCTATCGCCGTCATCGGGCGATCCGCGCGTTCAGACTGCTGTTGGTGGGCCTGGCCGGCCTCTGGGTCGGTGTGCTGTACCCGCCCTTGCATGCCTCAGTGCTACCGCATGCCCTGATCATGGCGACAGGTGGCACCCTGGTGGCGCTGGCGCATCTGGCCAATCTCCGGCTCGATCACGCCCATGTCCATGGCCCGGAATGCACGCATTGAGTCTTCCTTGCCGGTCCTGAGGCTGCTGAACCACACTCTGGCGGTCGATGTCCGGCTGGCGCCGCTGATCGCGGGATTTTTCGTGCCGGCCGCAATCTGCTAGGCTTTGCGCCCCGGAAAGCCCGCGTTATCGGCGCATGCCGGTTTCCCGGCTCGCCCCACCGCCCGATGCGGTACGGGGCCCGTCACATCATTCAGATATCAGATCAGGAGTCATCCCATGGGTAAAGGCGACCGCAAGACGGCCAAAGGCAAGCGTTACAACTCCAGCTACGGCAACGCCCGTTTGCAGGTTTCGAAGAAGGCGACTGGCGCCGCCACGGCTCCTGTCTTGAAGAAAGCCGCTGCGAAGCCGGCTGTGGCCAAGAAAGCCGTGACCAAGAAGGTCGCTGCCAAGTAAGCGATCGACCCGCTCAAATGTGTCGCGCCGAAACCCCGCCTTGGCGGGGTTTTCGCTTTTTCGGCGGGCTCTATTGATAGCGCCCTTACCCTAACCCCCTCCCGCATGCGGGGGGGGAGTTTGCGCGTTGCGCAAACAGCGGAAGGTATTTTCAAAGCGGGGTGGTTTCACTCGAATCGAAAATGCGCTGGCGAACCGGCACCCGTTCCAGCTGGCCGTCGGCGTAGTCGCGCGCGAACGGCAGATCCTTGCGGTGCACGTAGCCAATGAAGCAATCGCAGACTCGGTTGGGGCAGGCTTTCGGGCCGAGACGCGCCGCGAAGCTGCCGTCGTACAGGTTTCCCAGCGCCTCGGCAACGAAATGACAGCGGCGGACGTTGCCGTCGCCATACACCGACAGCACCGTCTCACCGGTGGCGCAGGGCGCACCGATGCTGGGCGGTGGCGCGAGGTTGAAGCTGAAATGCGGATCGATGGCGCTCAGTCGCGCCGCGTCGTCGTCGTCGTAATAGTCCGAGGTGCGCTGATCGTAGGCGTTGAGCCACATCGGCACGTCCACCGGCAGCGCCGCGCGCAGCACGTCGATCTCGTCGAACAGCTCGCGCAGCGCGACCATGCCCACGCTGAACCGTATCCCGCGCCGACGCAGGTCCAGACAGCGGTCGACGAACGTGCGCAGCGACACCTGGCTCGGGTGATAGGTGCACCACAGCGCGAACGACCGCGTGTCGACGCGGTCCAGCCAGTGCGTGCCGATACACAGATTGGTCTGGATCGCGACCCGGCGCACGTGCGCTAGATGGCTGAGCGCGATCATCGCTTCGCGGTAGTGCTTGCGCACCAGCCCCTCGCCCCATGGCGTGAACAGGATCGACAGCGTCGTCGTTTGCCGTGCGGCCCAATCGACGAAGCGGGCGAGATCGGCCGCGTCGCGCTGCAGCGTTGCGCGGCTGTCGCGGGTTTTTGCGAACGGACAATAGGCGCAATCGTAGTTGCAGCTGCTCAAGCGCCCGCGATAGAGCAGCGAGACCGCAGGCGGCGCTCCACCAGTGAATGCGGCAATCAGCGAAGCATCGTGTGCGATGTCCATCCGTCAGCGCAGCTCGAATTCGGCCATGCGCGCGGCCACATCGCTCGAAATCAGCCACGGACCGATGGTGTCCGCACGCGCCATGCCGTCGTCGGTCAAACTCAGCAATGCATCATCGCGACGCGCGAGCGCCAGCGTTTCGAGTGCATGCAGCTGCGGCAGATGCGCGAAGCAGTCGCCGCCGAAGTGCAGACGATAGGCCTGCAGATCCAGCCCCCGCAACACCAGCAGCGACTGGATCACATAGCGCCGGCGCTGTTCGTCAGTGTCCAGTGCGATGCCGTAATCGATGCGGGCGAAGTC
>JANLSB010000560.1:0-3540 GCA_031362125.1 Lysobacterales bacterium
AGGCCCCGTCTCCCCGCCGCCGCGCTTTTGCTCTGCAACGGCTAGCGAGATCTGGCCCAAGGCTAGCACCAGGACCCTTGAGACGAATCTCGTCAGCGGACTGATCCTCCAGATCCATCTCTGCTCCAAGGAGTCGCATCCTGTAGAAGCTGGAAATGTCTTCGTAGCCCTGCTCCTGAGCGTGGGTGTTATGTGAGCGATTGGCCGCATTATCAATGCCAGCTACTCGAATCGCTTCTTGTAAATCTGATACACACCCATGCAAGTCGCCGATAGAGCCTTTTGATGTTGCGCGCATAAAATAAAGGTTGCTATCAGTCGGGTCGAAAGCTATGGCAGCGTCGAAGTCCTCAATAGCCTCAAGGTCAAAATTTAATAATTGAAGACAAGAGCCTCTTTCTGCATATGCGTCTACGTCTACGAAGCCAAATTGAATTGCTCTATCGAATTGGACTAATGCCTCCTGAGGCTTTCGTTCGAAGTTCAGGCGACTGCCCTCTTTAAACGCCTCATAACCGTCTCGCCAAGCTTGATCGGACGTAGCATTTTTGGCTTTGAAGAGGGATGCGAGAGTTGAAAATATGCCCATTTGTGTCAATTTCCGTAGGGGCCTAACGCCTGAATTAAGCCGCGCCGCGAAGCGGCGTCGGCTTGAATGAATTGTTAGCCACGCAGCGGTCTATTTGCGATTGCACGCTGGCATGGCGCCGTATTTTTGAACGTACGCCCAAAGCAACGCGCGTTCCGAGTAACGGATGTACGCTTCACTCTGTATTGGTGGCAGATCCACTGGCATTGCTGAGATGTAGAGCCACGTTGGATCTCTCTTTGGCTTGAAGAGCTTGGCGAACGTAGCGCCGCCAGAATGGCCGAATTTACTCAAAAAAGCAGACCGATTGAAGCTATAAAGCCGGTGCTTGAGAGTGCCGCAGGTCTCACCAATGTAGAGAACTTTGCGCGACAGTGCGGGCTTGCCGAGAGTGGGCCTGCGCTGGAACTCGGCAAGCATGTACACGCCGGGAAGGTCCATTGCCATGCTTTTCCTGTCGTTCCAGGGATGCCAAGGGCTGAAGTTTGCGAGGAGTTTCTTCAAGTGGCTAACGCCGGAGTTAAGCCGCCCCGCGGCGGGGTGGCAACAGCGTGCAGCGTAGCGCAAAGCACGCTGTTGACGCCACGATGCGGGGTCGGCTTGAACGACTTGTTAGGCGCGAAGGAAGCCGGTGAGGGTAAAGCCTTGGCAGACTTGCCGAAAGACGAAGCGGGAAAGCTCGGGCGCGCACCCGCGAACTTTCAGCCGGATGTAACCGAAACGACCGTGTCAGTCACGGGAAATTGACCGACAACAAACACCGTTTCCGAAGCCGGCCAACGCAACGTATACGATGTGTGAGCGCGCCAAACGGACTTTACCGAAGAAACAACGCAGCGGGAAACAGACCGAAGAGCAACACCAACCGAAGCCGGTAAAGTCACCGTGTTGAAGAGCAAAGCCACCAAACGCTTTTCTGCCGCCTAACGCCTGAGTTAAGCCGGCCCGTGGCGGGGCGGCGGACGCGTGCTAGCGTAGCGCAGGCACGTGGCCGACGCCACGACATGGGCTCGGCTTGAACGAATTGTTAGGCCCCATTGCCGACCACCTGTAAGAGCTCAGCTTTGACGCTCGGATTAATGTTGAGCCATTTGGTGCTAGCCGCAAGCTGAAGCTCGCAGTCTTGCTCACGTGCGGCAGCTAGGATTTGCTGGAGCCAGCGCGAATACGACCATTCTTGAGGGGTTGGTGAATACAAGGAGTGACGAGTTGCATCCCAGTGAACCCCCATAGCCTCGCGATAGATGTGCGGGAAGACATGAGTAGACGGAACGACATGAAGCTTGCCGATTGCATCGATCTCTAACTCAGCAATTGAGTCTCGTTCCATGGGGCCTAACGCCTGAGTTAAGCCGCCCCGCGGCGGGGTGGCAACAGCGTGCAGCGTAGCGCAAAGCACGCTGTTGACGCGACGATGCGGGGTCGGCTTGAACGAATTGTTAGGTGGCGGTGGATGCCGATACGAACCGAGCCCCGACGCACTTGCCGAAAACCGAAGCCTAGGTGCCCGAGCGCGCCCCGCAAACTCTCCGCCGGCCGTCACCGAAGCGACCGTATCTGGAGCGAACAAACCGACCGCAAGCCAATCACCGTTGCCGAAGACGGAAAACGCAACGCTGCGAACTGTGAGCGCGCCAAACGAACCCGACCGAAGAAAAGCGCACCGAGCTGTGTCCGAAGAGCAACACCAACCGAAGCCGATGAGCCACCGCCGCGAACCACAAAACTACAAACTGCTTTTCTGCCGCCTAACGCCTGAGTTAAGCCGCCCCGATGCGGGGTCGGCTTGAACGAATTGTTAGCCCCCACTCCGGCGCGCAAGCTTCGATGGGTCGCGGCGATGGTGGAATACGGCAATGACCAGAAACTCATCACCGAGAACGCGATAGACCATTGAAAACGGAAACCTGCGAAGCAACACCCGACGGCAGTCGCCAGTGACGAGTGTAAACATGGCGGGGTTGCGCACGGCGGCGGCTACAGCAGCGTCCAAAGCCCGTGCAAATTCAAGGCCGAGACCTGTAGCGCGAGACTCATACCAAGCTTGTGCCTCAAGCGCCTCGTCCCTGGCCTGGGGCCGAAAGAGGATATGCATTTAGTGATTGCGCTGGAACAGTTCAGCTCGCACCTGATCCCACGGCACGGCACTGGCTGGGTCCTGCTCATGCTCTTCCAGCCTAGCCTGTACTGCGTGCAGCTGGTCAGGCGTTAAAGCCATGGATTCTGGGCTTTCTGCGGCGATGCTGTCCCAAATGTCTTCGGCGAGCTGGATTCGTTCAGCAACGGAGAGGCTAAGAAAATCGGGTCTGGGCTGGCTCATGGCTGAAGTATAGACCGATGGCTGTGTGGGGGCTAACGCCTGAGTTAAGCCGCCCCGCAGCGGGGCGGCGGACGCGTGCTAGCGTAGCGTAGGCACGTGGCTGCTGCCACGATGCGGGGTCGGCTTGAACGAATTGTTAGGCCCCATTGTCAGAACCCTGCAGGGGTAACTCTGAAACCCGCCATGAGCCATCCGGAAAGCGGTACACGATAACTCGGGCCCCCACGGTGTTGTACGCCCCAGTACAGTGATTTACCTCAACGGTTTGGTTTGTGGTGGACTTTCCTTTCCGGGTCTCCGTCACAGCGATGCGAAAGATCCGGTGGCTGTTGAGGCTTTGAATAAGCGCGTCAGTATCGTTTGTGCCGGGAGTAAGCGACTCCAGCTCTGGAGCAGTCGCGCTGGATATCCAGCCTACCAGGACTGTGTCCGCCATTTTGAACTGCATGTCCTGAGGCAGCTCACGACAAGCGAGCGCACTGAATGGCCAGACTGCAGCAAGAAACAACAGTAGCAATGCATATCTCATATGGGGCCTAACGCCTGAGTTAAGCCGCCCCGCAGCGGGGTGGCGGACGCGTGCTAGCGTAGCGCAGGCACGTGGCCGACGCCACGATGCGGGGTCGGCTTG
>JANLSB010000582.1:0-8703 GCA_031362125.1 Lysobacterales bacterium
GGTGGTGCGCGATACTGCGGACAACTGCATCATCGTCTGTTCGATCGAGAACTTCGACCCGATGGGCGTGCATACAGGCGACAGCATCACTGTCGCCCCGGCGCAGACGCTCACCGACAAGGAATACCAGCGTCTGCGCGACGCCAGCATCGCGGTGCTGCGCAAGATCGGCGTCGACACCGGCGGCTCCAATGTGCAGTTCGGCATCAATGCACAGAACGGCCGTGTGGTGGTGATCGAGATGAACCCGCGGGTTTCGCGCTCGTCGGCGCTCGCGTCGAAGGCCACCGGCTTCCCGATTGCGAAGGTTGCGGCCAAGCTCGCCATCGGTTACACCCTCGACGAGTTGAAGAACGAAATCACCGGCGGCCTGACCCCGGCCTCGTTCGAGCCCAGCATCGATTACGTGGTGACCAAGATTCCGCGCTTTGCGTTTGAGAAATTTCCCACCGCCGATTCACGCCTGACCACGCAGATGAAGTCTGTCGGCGAGGTCATGGCGATCGGCCGCACCTTCCAGGAATCGCTGCAGAAAGCGCTGCGAGGCCTGGAGACCGGCAAGGTCGGGCTCGATCCGACCGACCTCGACCTGCGTACCGATGAGGGCATGGCCCGGCTGCGCCGCGAAGTGAAGGAGGCCGGCCCGGAGCGTATGTTCTATCTTGCCGATGCCTTCCGTGCCGGCATGTCGGTCGAGGACGTGCATGCGCTGTCGTTCGTCGACCCTTGGTTCCTCGATCAGATCGAAGAGTTGATCGCCTGCGAGCGCGATGTCGTCGCTGCCGGTCTCGAAGGCCTCGACGCCAAACGCCTGCGCGCGCTCAAGCGGAAGGGTTTCTCCGACGCACGTCTCGCCCAGCTTGCGGGCACGAACGAAACGGCAGTGCGTGCGCTGCGCAAGGCGTTCAACGTGCGCCCGGTCTACAAGCGAGTGGACTCCTGCGCGGCCGAGTTCGCCACCACCACCGCCTACCTGTATTCGACCTACGAGGACGAGTGCGAAGCCGCGCCGACCTCCCGCGACAAGATCATGGTGCTGGGCGGCGGTCCGAACAGGATCGGGCAGGGCATCGAGTTCGATTACTGCTGCGTCCACGCGGCGCTGGCACTGCGCGAAGACGGGTACGAGACCATCATGGTCAACTGCAACCCGGAAACCGTGTCGACCGACTACGACACTTCGGATCGCCTGTATTTCGAGCCGCTGACGCTGGAAGACGTGCTTGAGATCGTCGAGCTGGAACAACCGAAGGGCGTGATCGTGCAGTACGGCGGCCAGACCCCGCTGAAACTCGCGCAGGCACTGGAAGCCAACGGCGTGCCGGTCATCGGCACCTCGCCGGATTCGATCGATCTGGCCGAAGACCGCGAACGCTTCCAGAAGCTGGTCGAGAAACTCGGCCTGCTGCAGCCTGCGAACCGCACCGCGCGCAATGCCGACGAAGCGCTGGCGCTGGCGCGCGAGATCGGCTATCCGCTGGTGGTGCGTCCGAGCTACGTACTGGGTGGGCGCGCGATGGAAGTCGTCTATTCCGACGCCGACTTGTCGCGCTACATCCGCGACGCGGTGAAGGTCTCGAACGATGCGCCGGTATTGCTCGATCGTTTTCTCGATCACGCGGTGGAGGTCGACGTGGATGTCATCGCCGACATGGACGGTCACGTGCTGATCGGCGGCGTGATGGAGCATATCGAAGAAGCCGGCGTGCACTCGGGCGACTCGTCGTGCTCACTCCCGCCGTATTCGCTGTCGGCACAGACGCAGGCCAAGTTGCGCGACCAGGTGGTGGCGCTGGCCAAGGCGCTGAATGTGATCGGTCTGATGAACACCCAGTTCGCGATCCAGCAGGAAGCCGACGGCAGCGACGTGATCTTTCTGCTCGAAGTGAACCCGCGCGCCTCGCGCACGGTCCCGTTCGTGTCCAAGGCCACCGGCATGCCGCTGGCGAAGATCGCGGCGCGCTGTATGGCTGGCAAGACACTTGCGGAGCAGGGCGCGCTGAAGGAAATCGTGCCGGACTATTATTCTGTAAAGGAAGCGATTTTCCCGTTCGCGAAATTCCAGAACGTAGACCCCATTCTCGGCCCGGAAATGCGTTCGACCGGCGAAGTGATGGGCGTCGGTCGCAACTTCGGCGCTGCATTCGCGCGGGCGCAGGAAGCTGCTGGCATCAAGGCGCCACCGGTCGGCAAGGCCTTTATCTCTGTGCGCGACCCCGATAAACAGCGGGTGCTGGCGGTAGCGGAGGAGTTGATCCGTCGCGGCTACGGCCTCGTCGCGACCCGTGGGACGGCGGCTTGGCTGGGCTCGCAGGGCGTCTTGTGCGATGTGATCAACAAGGTGGTCGAAGGCCGCCCGCATATCGTCGATCTGATCAAGAACGGCGAGATCGCTTACATCGTCAACACCACCGAGGGCAAACAGGCGATCGCCGACTCGTTCTCGATCCGGCGCGAGGCTCTCCAGCATCGGGTGACTTATTCGACCACGATTTCGGGGGCGAAGGCTTTGCTTCATTCCCTTGAGTATCGCGACACCGGTCCGGTGTTGTCGCTGCAGGAGCTGCACCAACAGCTTGTCTCGGGATCCTGAGAAGGATTGGCATGCGTCGCGCGCTGTTCTGGATACTTTTCCCGCTGGCGATTTCGCAGGCGCTGCGCGTGCGTTTTCCGCAGGCCACGATCCTGCTGGCCGGTATTCCGCCGCAGGGAGGGTTTCCGCTGCTGCCGTTTCCGCTGCGCTCGCTCTTCGGCCTGCGCGGGAAAACCTTCGATGGTCTCGCCCGCCACGAAGTCGCCGGCCGTGAAAGCATGCTGTTCTTACCGCTTGATTTCGACCCGCATCCGGACAAATTCTCCGCCGACGGTTTCCATCCGTCGCGGGCGAGTTATGCTGAGTTCGGCGAGGCGCTTTCCGATGCCTGTGCGGCGCAGTTGATTGCGGCAGGCTGAGGCGTTGGACATTTTCGAGGAAACGACAGTTTTGTCGTTTTCAAACACACACACGATACCGTTCAGGAATATCCAATGAGTCGAGCACCTCTGACCATGAAAGGCGCGCAGCGCCTGCGCGCCGAGCTTGAACAACTGAAGAGCGTGCAGCGCCCGGCGGTGATCAGCGCGATCGCCGAAGCGCGTGCCCACGGTGATTTGAAGGAAAACGCCGAGTACCACGCCGCGCGCGAACAGCAGGGCTTCATCGAAGGTCGCATCAAACAGCTTGAAGCCGAGCTGTCGCATGCGCAGGTGATCGATATCTCGATGTTGAACGCAGGCAGCCGCGTGGTGTTCGGCGCGAACGTTACTTTGGCCGATGTGGAAACCGAAGACGAGAAGCGCTATCAGATCGTCGGCGACCTCGAAGCAGACATCAAACTCGGTCTGATCGCGATTTCTTCGCCCATTGCCCGGGCGCTGATCGGCAAGCATGAAGGCGATGTCGTCGAAATCGACGCGCCCGCCGGAAGACGCGAGTACGAACTGATCAAGGTCGCCTACGAAGGCTGACCGGAGACCGGCGACGATGTCGCGCGCCATCTTTCTGCTCCCGGACTGGTCGATCTTTGGTCGTCAGGGCGTGTCTCCCGAGCTTGCGAAAGCATTCGGACGCGCGGATATGCCCATACCCGGCAACCCCGGTGGGGATGCACAACTGATGCGTCATTTCACCACTACCCCCGCACGCTGGTCGCCCGCTGCACTGACGCGTCAGGCGGATGTCGGCGATGCTGCAGGCGCTGCGTGGCTGCGTGCCGATCCCGCCCATATCCGGCCCGATATCAACGGTGCGCGCCTGCTGGGCATCGGGGAACGACTCTCGCTGTCCCTGAATGATGTCGATGCGCTGCTGCCTGCGCTGAAACCGGTGTTCGGAGACAGCGGTTTCGCGTTGGATGCGCCGATGCCGGCGCGTTGGTATCTTCGCTTGCTGCGCGAAGCGAAATTCCCGTACTTCAGTGCACCCGATGAGGCGCTGGGCGAGGATCTGTTCGAGCATCAGCCCGACGGTACCGAAGGGCGTCGCTGGCGTGCTTTGCTCAACGAGGTGCAGATCGTGCTGCACAATCATCCGTGGAATGCGCAGCGCGCCGAACGCGGACTGGTAACGATCAATGCACTGTGGGTGTGGGGTGGTGGCGTCTTGCCTGACCGCGTCGTCACCGACGCGCGACAGGCCTGCAGCGATGACGATGTGATCCGGGCAGCAATCAAGATCGCAGGCGGCACCGCTCAGCCGTTGCAACAGAATTTCGACAGCGCATCGCCAGTCACCAGCGACAGCTGCCTGTACGACCTGCGCCGGTTCCGCGATCTCGCCGCGTTGCAACGCGATTGGCTGCAGCCCGCGCTGCGTTTGTTGCGTACCGGTGTACTCAAGGCGCTGGTGCTCGACGCTGCCGACGGGACGCGACTGCAGCTCACGCCCGGACAACGCTGGCGTTTCTGGCGCAGCGCATGGTCGATGCCGGCGGCGCAATCGCGCGTACACGACCCAGTATGACCCGCACGATACGTCGCAGGGCTGCCGATACGCTCGCTCCACAGGGCGATTGGCCGCCGCAGCTGTCGCCGCTGTTGCGTCGTGTCTACGCCGCGCGCGGCGCGCAGACCTATGCGCTTGCGCAACCGCGCCTGCCCCAGTTGCTGCCGCCGGATGGGCTGTTGGGCATCGATGCCGCGGCGCGTCTGTTGGCGGAAGCGATGGCGGTCAACCGGCACATCGTCGTCGTTGGCGATTTCGATTGCGATGGCGCCACCGCCTGCGCGGTCGCAGTACGCGGTTTGCGGATGCTTGGCGCGCAGCGCGTGTCGTATGCGGTGGCCAATCGCATGGTGCATGGTTACGGCCTGTCTCCCGGGTTGGTCGAAGATCTTGCCGGCATGCAGCCCGAACTGCTGGTGACAGTTGACCACGGTATCGCCTGCCACGCCGGCATTGCCGCTGCGAAAGCGCACGGCTGGCAAGTACTGGTGACCGATCACCATCTGCCCGGCGAACACCTGCCGGTGGCCGATGTCATCGTCGACCCCAATCTCCCTGATGACGGCTTTCCGAGCAAAGCGCTCGCCGGCGTCGGCGTGATGTTCTATGTGTTGCTGGCGCTGCGTCGCCTGCTGCGCGAACGCGGTGCGTTCTCCGGTGAGGTGCCTGATCTGACGGTATTGCTCGATCTGGTCGCGGTCGGCACCGTGGCCGATCTGGTGCCGCTGGACACCAACAACCGCACGCTGGTCGCGGCGGGCCTGCGCAGGCTGCGTGCAGGCCATGGCTGCGCCGGTTTACGCGCGTTGATCGAAGTCTCGCGCAAACAAGCGGCGACGCTGACCGCCAGCGACATCGGATTTGCGATGGCGCCTCGGATCAACGCCGCAGGCCGTCTGGAGGACATGGCGCTCGGCATCGAATGCCTGCTCTGCGATGATCCGCGCCGCGCGCGCGAACTTGCCGAAGTGCTCGATGGCATCAACGCCGAACGCCGCGGCGTGCAAGAGCAGATGGTCGGCGACGCCGAAGCTGCGATCGCCGCATTGTCGTTCGATGTCGACACCGGCCGTGCCACGGTCTGTCTGTATCACGAGGACTGGCATCCCGGTGTCGTCGGTCTGGTCGCCTCGAAGATCAAGGAGCGCGTGCACCGCCCGGCGATCGCCTTCGCACCCAGTGATACCGGCAGCGACCAGCTTCGGGGCTCTGCGCGATCGATTCCAGGCTTCCATATCCGCGACGCGCTTGCGGCGGTCGACACGCGGTTTCCTGGCTTGATCGAAAAATTCGGCGGCCATGCGATGGCGGCGGGCCTGAGCATACGGCTGACCGATCTGCCGCGCTTCCAGGCAGCGTTCGAGCATTGTGCTGCGGCGATGCTGTCGCCGGAACTGCTGCAGGATGTGATCCTCAGCGATGGTGGGATGCCGCCCGAGGCTTGCCAGATCGACACTGCGCTCGCCCTGCGCGACGGCGGCCCATGGGGGCAGGGCTTCCCGGAGCCCCTGTTCGACGATGTGTTCGAGGTCGTCGGCTGGAAAATCCTCGGCGAGAACCATCTCAAGCTCGAACTCGCGTGGCCCGGCGTGGCCGCGAAACGCCTGAATGCAATCCACTTCGGCGGCTGGACCGGCGAACCGCCGGCGTCGCGTTCGCGAATCGCCTACCGCTTGCAGCCCGACGACTGGCGCGGCGGCGATGCGGTGCAGTTGGTGGTGGTGCATCGCGAATCCGCCGAGTCGTCATTGCCCTGATCCCATGTCGAATTGGCTCATGTCGATCTGGTATCGGCTACATTCGATTCACGGCACAACCCCGTTCCCAGGAACCGGCCGTTCAGTCGTCATCATCCGCAGGGGCACGCTCATGCAACGCAGTTTCGGTACTTCCGTGGTTCTCACCGTGGCCGCAGGGTTGTTGCTCAGCCAGACGATGACGCCGTCGGTACGGGCCCAGCGTGCCCCCGACCGCAGTCCGGCGATCGCTTTTACCGCGCCGCCGTTGATCGCGACCTCCGACGCGAGAATCCCCGTTGGTCTGCGCGCCGCAACGGTGAACGTCGAGACCGACGGCAGCCTTGCCCGCACCACACTGTTGCTCACTCTCTACAACCCAAATGACCGTTTGCTCGAGGGTACGCTGCAGTTTCCGCTGCAGGCCGGGCAGCAGGTCAGCGCGTTTGCGCTCGACATCGGCGGTGAACTGCGCGATGCGGTGCCAGTGCCGAAACAGAAGGCGCAGCAGGTCTTCGAGAGCATCGAACGGCGCAACGTCGACCCCGGCCTGCTCGAACAGACTGCTGGCAATCAATTCCGGCTGCGTGTCTATCCGATTCCTGCCCGTGGCACCCGTCAGGTGCGGCTGGTGATCGACGAGGCCATGCGTCGCGATAGCGGAGGGTTCCGCCTCGATGTGCCCGTGCATCTGCTCGCGGGAGCGGAGGCTTTTTCGCTGAAACTGCGTGCGCAGGGTCTGCTCGAAGCGCCGGAAGTGGTGGGCGCCTTCGATGGCGTGAAGTTCGAACGCAGTGGTCGCGGCTACGTCGCGACCATCGAACGCAAAGCCTATCGCCCTGCGACCGGACTGGCGCTGCGTTTCCCCGCCGAAAATGTGGCGCAGACCTACCTGCAGGCGTTCGACAACGACCGTTTCGCACTGATCGAGATTCCGGTCTCGGCCACGGCCGCGAAGCCGCGCAAGTTGCCTTCGTCGATCGGCCTGCTCTGGGATGCTTCGGGCTCGGCGCGCAAACGCGATCGACAGACGGAATTCGCATTGTTGGACCGCTATTTCAAAGCGATGGGCAATGGTCGGGTGACGTTGAGATTGCTGCGCGATATCGGCGAAGACGGCGGCCGCTTCGAGATCCGCGACGGGGACTGGAGCAAGCTGCGCAAGCAGCTGGAAACGGCAATCCATGATGGCGCCAGCGATCTCGCGGATTGGGCGCCGGATGCCGGCATCGGCGAATATCTGCTGGTCAGCGACGGCCTGCAGAACTATGGTGACCATGCGTTTCCGAAGCTGCGCGACGGGCAGACGCTCTATGCGCTGAATTCCGCAGGCGCGCAGGCCGATTCGGCGCGGCTGTCCGCGTTGAGCGAAGCCCGCGGCGGACGCCTGGTGCAATGGCAGGGGCGCGCCGGTCTCGATGCCGCCGCCAATGCGCTGCTCAGCGATGGCACCCGCATCGTCGCTCTGGGCGGCGAGGGTATCGATGATCTGCAGCCGCAGGCGTGGTATGCCGCGGGCGGCCTGCTGCGTGTCGCCGGACGACTCACCGAGCCCTCTGCCAAGCTGCGCGTGCAGTTGCGTGAAGCCGGCACGCTGCGCACCATCGAAATCGCGGTAGGCACGGATGCGCCGCAGAGCACCCGGATCGCATCGCTCTGGGCGAACTGGAGAGTGGCGGCGCATGCGGCCGAACCCGAGCGGCATCGCGCTGAAGTCGGCCGCCTTGGCCAGCGTTTCGGCAACGTCACGCCGGGCACCTCGCTGCTGGTGTTGGATACGGCCGCCGACTACGCGCGTTACGACATTCCAGCGCCGGCTGCGCTGCGCGAAGAGGTCGCGGAGCTCACACGTTTGCGCTCGCGCGACAACACCATGCATCGCAATCAGCGGCTCGACGATGTCGCGAACCGCTTCGCCGACCGCGTGCGCTGGTGGGAACGCACGTTCCCGAAGGGCGCGCCACCGCTTCAGAAGAAGGAAGAGAAGATCCGGCCGGGCAGAAGCGACAATACCGCTGCTGCGGGCGCCGTGGTCATGGAGGCGCCGCCCCCGCCCCCCGCGCCGATGTCGGCTGCGGACGCGATTGCGCGCACGGAAGACGCTGCCGGGGAACGCCAGGACGATCGTGAGCTCGACGCAGTTGCAGTGACAGGGTCGCGTTCGCTTCGCGCCCAGGCTGTCGGCGGATCGCCAGCGACGACTGCTGTCCGCGACGGTGCCGATGCGGGTTCGGCTGGGCAGGGCGTCTCCATCCAATTGCAGGTCTGGGCGCCGGACTCGCCCTACGCCCGCCGTCTGCGCGAGGCCAAGGCCGAAGACATCTACCTTTTGTATCTCGACGAACGCGACAGCCGCGCCGACAGCACCGCGTTCTATCTCGATGTGGCCGATTTGTTGCTGCGGAAAGATCGCCGCGCCGAAGCCCTGCGGGTGCTGTCGAACCTCGCCGAACTTGAATTGGAAAACCGTCACGTCCTGCGCGT
>JANLSB010000594.1:0-5412 GCA_031362125.1 Lysobacterales bacterium
GGCCGAAGCTGCTCGAAGCGCTGGCGAAGCACCGCGCACCGGGGCGGGGGCCACTGAATGTCCTCATCCAGGTGAACATTGACGATGAGACCAGCAAGTACGGCTGCCGCCCGGAGGAGATCGCCTCGCTCGCCGCAGCCATCGCCGCCCATCCACAGTTGGCACTGCGCGGGCTGATGGCGATCCCGGCACCCGACCCGGACATGGGGCGCCGTCGCGTTGCTTTCCGACGCATGCGCGAACTGTTCGACGCCCTCCTCATCCGCCATCCCGGCGTCGACACGCTGTCGATGGGCATGAGCGAGGACTACGCACTGGCGATCGCCGAAGGTGCGACGATGGTGCGGATCGGCAGTGCGCTGTTTGGTGCCCGCACCCCGAGAATCCCACCGACCAGCGTTCCGGAGACCGAATGACTTCCGAATCCACCATCGCCTTCATCGGCGGCGGCAACATGGCCCGCAGCCTCATTGGCGGGCTGCTCGCCCGCGGCACCGCTGCCGTCGACATCCGCGTTTCCGAACCGGTCGATGTCCTGCGAGACGCCCTGGCCCGTGACTTCGCGGTCGGCGTGGGTGCCGACAACGCCGAGGCCACCGCTCACGCCGGGCTGTGGGTGCTGGCTGTAAAGCCTCAAGTGATGCGCGCGGTCTGCGAAGCGCTGGCGGCGGCGGCGCAGGCCCACAAACCGCTGGTGGTATCGATCGCCGCCGGGATCACCTCCGCGCAGCTTCAGCGGTGGCTTGGCGGCGGGGTGGCCGTCGTGCGGACGATGCCGAACACTCCGGCCCTGCTCGGCGCAGGCGTCACCGGCCTGTTCGCCAGTACCGAAGTGGACGCCGATGGCCGCAAACGTGCAGCCAATCTCCTGTCAAGCGCCGGCAAGACCGTATGGATCGAGAACGAGGCGCGGATGGACGCAGTCACCGCCGTGTCCGGCAGCGGTCCGGCCTACATCTTTCTGTTGGCCGAGGCGATGGAAGCCGCCGCCCTGGCCGAAGGCCTGCCGGCCGATGCCGCACGGACGCTGGTCTTGGAAACCGTACTGGGCGCCGCACGCATGCTCACCGAATCCGGCGAAGATCCGGCTGAACTGCGCCGCCGGGTGACCTCCCCAGGCGGGACCACCCAAGCTGCGGTCGAGACCTTTGAAGCCGGGGGGCTGCGCGATCTGGTCGCCTCGGCCATCCGCAACGCCACTGACCGCGGCCGGCAGTTGTCCGCCGCCAACGACTGAGGTTCGACTCATGCGTCCGCTCGCCACCGCCCTGCTCTGCCTCGCGCTGGCCGCCTGCGGCGGCGACGCGCCCAAGCCGGCCCAACGCGTCGATACCCCGCACGAAGCGGTGCGACGGGTCGGCGATGTCACCATCCGCACGAACGCGATGCCGACCGCCACCCTGAACCAAACCGTCGCTCGCGGTTACGGCATTCCCCGCCGCGAAGGCACACTGCTGCTGTTGGTCGCGGTGCGCCAAGGGCCGGACGGCAAGGACGTCGCGTTGCCGGCGACGATCACCGCCACCGTTTCCAATCTTCAGGGCCAGCGCCAGGACATCGCGATGCGCGAGCTGCGCACCGGCGATCTCGTCGACTACGTCGGCACCGTGGACGCATCGCCGCCGGATACGCTGAGCTTCGATATCAAGATCGTGCGTGAAGGCGCGGCCACCGAGACAATGACGTTCTCCCGGGATTTCGTACCCTGAAGATGAATAGCCTGCAGAGTAGGGTGCGTGTGCCGTGGCCGTTATGTGCAATGAAAGGCCCGCTGCGCGACACGTGCACCCTATGACTGTGGGATCCGATCGCGCGCCGCCCATGTTTGAATGATCTTCGCGATCTCGCCCACACCGTCGGTCAGCGCCGCCGGGCCTGGCTGCAGGATGATCGGCGACTTGATCTCATGCAGTTCGCCGTCGCGCACTGCCGGAATCGCGCCCCAGCCCGGGCGCTCAGCGACTTTCCGAGGCTGGAATTTCTTGCCGCACCATGAGCCGAGAATGATATCCGGCGCACGCCGGATCACTTCGTCTGGATTTTCGAGAATCCGCGCTTTCGCCAGCGATTCCGCCGCGCGCTCGGGAAAGATGTCGTCGCCGCCGGCGATCCGTACCAGCTCCGCGACCCAGCGGATGCCGCTGATCAACGGGTCGTCCCACTCCTCGAAATACACTTTCGGCCGGCGCGGCAGCGTCGCCGCCTGCGCGGCAATGGCGTCGAGCCCGCGCTGCAGTTCGTCGGCATAGGCATCCGCCTTGTCGACTGCACCGACCAGCGCGCCGAGGCGGCGGATGTAATCGAGAATGCCGTCGACGCTGCGATGGTTGCTGATCCAGACTTCCACGCCCTGTTTGATCAGCGACGAGGCGATCTCGGCCTGGATGTCGGAAAACCCGATCACGAAATCCGGCTCCAACTTCAGGATTTCGCCGATCTTCGCCGAGGTGAACGCGCTGACTTTCGGCTTTTCCTTGCGCGCGATCGCTGGGCGCACGGTGAAGCCGCTGATGCCGACGATGCGGTGCTGCTCGCCAAGCGCGTACAGCACCTCGGTGGGTTCTTCGGTCAGGCAGACGATGCGTTGCGGGCCGGATGGGCGCGCAGAACTCATGGATACAACATCCGTTTCGTCCAGACACCATCAACACCGCGTTCATAGAACTGCCGCTCGTGCAGACGGAACTGCGCGCCGTACCAGAACTCGATGTTGCGTGGGAGGACGCGGAAACCGCCCCAGCGCGGCGGACGCGGCACGCTGCGGCCTTCGAATTCGCGTTCGGCGTCATCGAAACGTTTTTCGAAGGTGTCGCGCGCGTCGAGCGTTTCGGATTGATCAGAGGCCCAGGCGCCGAGCTGGCTGGCGCGGGGACGGCGCGCGAAATAGGCGTCGGCCTCGGCTTCGTCGACGACCTCAACCGCGCCTTCGACCCGCACCTGCACGCCATCGTCGCCCAGTGCTTTCCAGAAGAACAGCAGCGCGGCGTTGGGGTTCGCCTGCAATTCGCGCCCTTTGCGACCGTCGAGGTGCGTGTAGAACACGAAACCGCGCGCGTCGTGCGACTTGAGCAGCGCCATCCGCGCCGACGGCAGGCCGTCGGGCGTGGCGGTGGCGACGGTCATCGCGGTGGGTTCGGGAATGCCGGCCGCCTTGGCCTGCGCGAACAGCGAATCGAACGTGGCGAGGGCTTCGGCGTAAAGCGTCATGGTGGGGGCTTCGAGAGGCGGCGTTGCGTCATTGTCGCGCGATGGCGCAGCGTCCGCACCTGAGCTGGATCAAAGCACGGGACGCGCGGTAGCGCGTCCTCGCCTGTCCCATGCGGAAGCGGCTTATTCGACGACGAAGCTCACCCGCATGTTCACCCGCCATTCGGTGACATTGCCGGCATCGTCGGTGACGACCTTGGTTTCGTTGATCCAGGCGCCCTTGATGTTCTTGACCGACTCGGCGCACTTCTTCAGGCCGCTGCGCACGGCATCTTCGATACTTGTCTTCGATGCGGCATTGATTTCGATGATCTTGGCGATAGACATGATGTAACTCCTCGGCGCTGCCGGCAGGATGCCGGAACGGCAGATTACGCCCCGGCTGTTAAAATCATGATCATGAACCCCGCGCCTCACCTCGTCCTGATCGGCCCGATGGGCGCCGGCAAGTCCTCGCTCGGTCGCCGCATCGCCCAGACCTGGGCGTTGGGCTTCGTCGACTTGGATCGCGAGATCGAAACCCGCGCCGGCACCGAGATCCCGACCATCTTTGCCTGCGAGGGCGAGGCCGGGTTCAGGCGCCGCGAGCGCGAGACGCTGGCAGACGTGCTGACGCGAGAAGGCTGCGTGATCGCCACTGGCGGCGGCACGGTGCTCGACGCTGACAACCGTGCGCTGATGCGCCAACATGGTTTCGTGGTTTATCTGCAGATCGATATCGACGAACAACTGGCGCGGCTGGCCCACGACCGGAGCCGGCCACTGCTGGCGGGCGCGGATCGGGCCGAGGTGCTGACCCGGCTTGCCGCCGAACGCGGGCCGCTCTATGCCGAGGCGGCTGACCTGCGCTTCTCGCCCATCGGCATGAGCGCGACCGAGGCCGCCGAGCAACTGGTAGACCTGCTAGAAAAATGTTGGCTGCGACCTGCCTCCCCCAACACCGCTCCGGAATCGTCATGACCGTCTCCGTACTGCGCATCGTCCACGTCGGTGGAGCTCATCCGTACACCATCTCGATCGGCGAGGGCCTGCTCGACGACGGTACCGCCCTGGCTTCGCGCATCCGCGGCCGGCATGTGCTGATCGTCAGCGACGAACACGTCGCCCCGCGCTACGCCCGTCGGCTGGAGGTCGCGCTGCACAACGTCCGCCCCGAACTGCAGTTGAGTCGGTTCCTGATGCCGGCGGGGGAGCAGGCCAAGACATTGGCGCATTTTGCGGCGGCGATCGACGCGTTGGCGAGGCTGGGCGCGACCCGTGACGCCTGCGTGCTGGCGCTGGGTGGCGGCGTGGTCGGCGACCTGGCCGGCTTCGCGGCAGCCTGCTGGATGCGCGGCATCGACTGCATCCAACTGCCTACGTCGCTGCTGGCGATGGTCGACTCGTCCGTCGGCGGCAAAACCGCGGTGGATCTGCCGCAGGGCAAGAATCTGGTCGGCGCCTTTCATCCGCCGCGCGGCGTGTTCGCCGACATCGGTACGCTGGATACCTTGCCCGGACGTGAGCTGCGCGCCGGCTTGGCCGAGGTCATCAAATATGGCGCGATCACCGACGCCCCGTTCCTGGACTGGCTGCAAGCGCACACATTGCCGCTGCTCGCGCGTGAACGCGATCCGCTGATCGAGGCGATCGCACGCAGCTGCCAGCACAAAGCGACCATCGTCGAGCACGACCCGTTCGAGCACGGCGAACGCGCGCTGCTCAACTTCGGCCACACCTTCGGCCACGCGATCGAGGCCGAGCAAGGTTACGCCGGCCACGACAATCAGGCGCTCAACCACGGTGAAGCAGTCGCGGTCGGGATGGTGCTGGCAGCAAGACTGTCCGCCCACCTCGGCATGGCGTCGGCCGCAGACGCTGAACACCTGCGCGCGCTGCTCATGGGTTTTGGTCTGCCGACGGCATTGCCGCCAGGGCTTGAACCTCATCTATTGATGCAACGGATGCGCTTGGACAAGAAGGCGAGCGCCAGCGGTCTGCGCTTCGTGCTGTGGGAAGCACCGGGCACTGCGCGGATCGTCTCCGACGTACCTGAGGACGCCGTGCTGGAGACCCTGCAGGAAGCCTGAACCGTCATCGAAGCCGTGTCTTTCCGGCGCGAAGAAGGCGACACCGCTTACAATTCGCCCATGCGCCTCTTCCTGCAACAACGCCCTGATGGCCACGAAGCCCCACGCTTCGTGCAGTTGCAGCTGGAGGCCGATC
>JANLSB010000608.1:0-3191 GCA_031362125.1 Lysobacterales bacterium
GGAAAACGACATAGCGCGCGCCCGGCTTCAGCCCGGCCGCATCGAGCAGACGCGACAGCGGCACGCCGGTCCACTTGCCGATGACGCTCCAGCCCTCGACGCAGTCGTGACGGGTGATCTGGGTGCGCGACGGCATGGCCCGCAGCGATTCCATCGAGAATTCCTGCGGCTTCTCCACCAGACCGCGGATGTTGAGCCGGTAGGACGCGAAGTTGTCGGCCTTCAGCGCCAGATACTCCGGGGTTTTCGGGTTGATCGAGCCATTCGGCTTGAACACCGGCGAGATCATCGATTCGGCGTATTCCCGCGCCAGACGATCCCCGGTGAGGAAGCGCTGGACCCGTTGATTCAAAGGCTCGGCGGTACTCAATAGATCGATGAATCCCTTTCTTTGCGACAACGCATCGCAGCCGCTGAGCAGGCCGACGCCTGCACCGGCGACTGCGCCGCGAAGCAGACGACGGCGGGAAAGACGAATCGCGTCGTTCATGGCGAAATCTCCTGATCGGCTGCGGCGGGCGGCGTCTTTGCGACCGTGGGCGTCGGCGCGATCTCCGCTGCGATCTGTGCTTTGGGATATCTGACTCTGAAGCGGCCGGTGATCATCGAGCGCATTTCGTTGATCGGGCCGGCATAAAAGACCATCGCCACGTGGACCACGGCGAACAGCACAAACAGCGCCATCGCCACGAAATGCAGGGTCCGCGCCGATTGGCGGCCACCGACGAGATCCATCCACCAGCCAAGCACGCTGGCCATCTGCGGCGACATCGACAGCCCGGTGAGCACGATCAGCGGCGGCAGCACGAAGATCACGGACAGATAGGCGAGCTTCTGCAGCGGGTTGTAGCGCGCGGCGTCATCGCCCGTGGGGTGACGGAAACGCAGATGGTCGATGATCGATTTCGGAATCTCGCGCCAATCGCGACGCTGCATGGCGAGATCGCGCGCCAGATGGCGGCTGGCCAAGGACCAGAGCAGGAAGCACACGCCATTGATGACCCAGGCCCACGCGAAGAACAGGTGCCAGCGCCGACCGACCGCGAGACCACCCATACCGGGACTGGGAATGATCGCCCATGCCGGAAACCCCAGCGGCGTCAGCGCGCCACCGCTTTGCGTCCGCGAGGCGCCAAGGACACCGGTGGTGTCGAAACTGGCTTCGCCGATGCGGGTGACGCCGCGCAGGTCCCCACTTTTTTCCGCCATCGATTGTGTGGCGAACACTGGCGTGTCGAAATGCGAGACGTGGCCCCAATACAGCGCCGGATGCGCGTTGAAGATGCGCAGGCCGCTGCCGACAAGGGCGATCATGCACAGCAGATTGATCCAGTGCATCGCCCGCAGCGGCCAGCGATGTCGCAGGATCGTGCGGAATTCGTATTGAACAGGAGATGCCGACGCGGGTACCGATGCCATTGTGCTTCCCCTTTGATCGTGTGCGGAGACTATCCCCGCATGTTCACGGCCGCAACTGGAGGCGGGCAAGAGGGAAAACGGTGTGCAGGAGTCCCGACAACCGCCGATTCGGTGCGATTCAGAGCGGCGGCGGGTAGCGACGCGCTTCCCGCAGGGGCCGAAAACACGCAGCTTCGGCAAAAAAACCGGCGTCCTGGCCGGGATACCAGCCCGGGATGCCCGCAAAGGGCAGCGGGCGCAACTCCAGCGGATCGCCAAGCAGACGACCCTGGGCGATCGCGTGGGCCACGTTCGCCACGCAGGCCTCGTCATCATCCTCGCCAAGTACCGCCACGCATTTGCCCACCAGGAAAAGCTCGGGCACCAGTGCATGTTCCAGCAGCGCATGGCCGATCACCGCCGTGATGCGGATATCTCCGGATCGCCATGATCCGGCGTGACCATGGAACAACGCGGTCCAGTCGTGTCGGTCCCACAGCGCGAGCAAGGCGGGGTCGCGGACGCAGACGATCGCGCCGGCCTCGTCGAACTGGGTCAACGCGTATTGCGCCCGATTGCGCCGGGCTGCGCCCATCGTTGCGATATGCGCGCACTGCTGCACGTTGAGCGCCTGTTTGATCGCCGGATACCGGCACCAGATCATCGCGTTGAACAAATCGTGCCAGTTCCGTTCACGGGTCGCGATGGCATGGCGCCCGGCGATACGGGCCTCGTAATGCAGACCGTCATCCAGCAGGGAATGGTCCTGCACGACAAAAGACTTGTCCGCGAGCGGCATTTCCGCGTTCAACTGCGCCAGGGTCGGCCAATCGTCCGTGGCCATCCATGAACGGAACCTCGACACCCCGTCGAACAGCGGGTGCTCGAAACTGGCGGCATGCAGTTCGCTGCGCGATGGGGCGATGAAACGACGTTTCGCCATGTCGACGGAGGCCGGTCGGAGGCCGATCAGACGCCGGTCAATCGTCGATCAGCACTTCACCGTAGAGATCGTGCTCGTCGCTGCCCATGATCTCGACATCGACGAACTGTCCCGGGCGCAGGCCGGCTTCGAGACCGTTCTGGATCTGCACCAGACCATCGATCTCCGGCGCATCGGCCCTCGATCGGGCGATGGCGAGATCGCCGTCGATGGCATCGACCAGACAGCGCTGCACGCTGCCGATCTTGGCTTCGAGTTTCGCAGTGGAAATCTCGGCCTGGCGTTCCATGAAGCGCGCCAGACGGTCCTGCTTCACGTCTTCCGGCACCGGGTCTGGCAGTGCATTCGCGGCCGCGCCGTCCACCGGCGAATAGGCAAACGCACCGACGCGGTCGAGCTGGGCTTCATCGAGGAAATCCAGCAGTTCCTCGAACTCGGCCTCGGTTTCACCGGGAAAACCGACGATGAAGGTGCTGCGGATGGTGATGTCGGGCGCGGTCTCGCGCCAGCGCTGGATGCGTTCGAGGGTCTTGTCGACCGAACCTGGGCGCTTCATCAGTTTGAGTACGCGCGGGCTGGCATGCTGGAACGGGATGTCGAGATACGGCAGCAGCCTGCCGTCGGCCATCAGTGGAATGATGTCGTCGACGTGCGGATACGGGTACACATAATGAAGCCGCGTCCACAGGCCGAGTTCGGACAGACCTTCGCAAAGCGCCTTCATCCGGGTTTGATACTGCTTGCCGCGCCAAGTGCGTTCGGCGTATTTCACATCGACACCATAAGCACTCGTGTCCTGCGAAATCACCAGCAGCTCCTTTACGCCGCCCATCGCCAGCTTTTCGGCTTC
>JANLSB010000615.1:0-2622 GCA_031362125.1 Lysobacterales bacterium
AAAGTAACTCGCGCACCAGCGCGAAAAAGACTCCATGCTTTACCCGCGCGCCATCACGCACCGACATCCGAATTGCCGCAGACTGCATCAAGCTAGGCAGCCCTATCGGTTCAACAACCTCTCGCGCAGCAACGCATCGTCCGCCGCCAACGCCTCCCCATGCGCCGGCCGCGCCAGACACGCCCCAAGCGCCGGCGGCAATGCCACCACATGCCCCACCAACGGCTCGACAATACTGTCGAACTTCGCCGGATGCGCAGTCGCCACCACCGTCCACGCCCGCGTATCGCCCTGCGCACGCAGCGTCTCCAGCACATGCAGACCGCAGGCGGTGTGCGGACAAGGCACGATGCCGTGGCGTTCGTGCGCAGTGGAAATCGTCGCACGGATGGTCGCATCGTTCACCGCATGCGCCGACATCGCAGCGCGCAGCGCCGCATCGTCGTCGTACCAATACCGCAGCCGCTCGAAATTGCTGGGTGCACCGACGTCCATCGCGTTCGCGAGCGTCGCTTTCGTCGCTTCGGGCGCGTAGTCGCCGCCGGCGAAGTAGCGCGGCAGCACATCGTTGGCGTTGGTCGCCAGCACGATCTGGCCGATCGGCAGACCCATACGCTTCGCGACGAAAGCGGCGGCGGCGTTGCCCAGATTGCCTGTAGGCACGATCAGATTGAGAGCTTCGGCATGCTGCGCGTGGAACCGCAGTGCGGTGTGCGCGTAGTACGCGACCTGCGGCAGCAGCCGGCCGAGGCTGATGCTGTTGGCCGAGGTCAGCGCCATGCGCTCGCGCAGATCGCGGTCGGACAGCGCGGTCTTCGCCATCCGCTGGCAGTCGTCGAAGCTGCCGTCGACGCGGAAGGTGCGGACGTTGTCGCCCCAGCACTCCAGACCGTGCGCCTGTCGTGGCGAGACGCGGCCGTCGGGATACAGGATCACGACCTCGAAGCCGGGGCGACGGTGAAAGGCGCCGGCCACTGCCGCGCCGGTATCGCCCGACGTGGCGACGAGGATGGTCGTAGTCGGTGCATCTGCTGCGCGGAGGCCCGCCAACGCTTCGGCGAGGCAACGCGCAGCGTAATCCTTGAACGCGGCGGTCGGCCCATGGAACAGTTCCAGCACCGAATCGCCCGCACCGCGCATCGTCACCAGCGGCGCGTCGAAATCGTAGGCGCGCGCGCACAGCGCGGGTAATGCATCGCGCAGCCGGGATTCCGCGAAAAAAGGTGCGAGCACGCGCGCGGCGGTGTCGGCGAGCGTTGTCTGGGCCGAATGCTCGCCTTCGAATGAGGGAATCCGCTCCGGCACATACAGCCCACCGTCGGGTGCAAGTCCGGCGATCAACGCATCGTCGATGGCGGTCGGCGGCGTATTGCCGCGGGTGCTCACGAACTTCATGCTCATGAACTTCATGCCAGCACCTCGGCACGCGCGGCGGCGACCGGCGAGACGTAGGCGCGCGCGTCGTAGCCGGCGGCGACGAAGGCCGCGCGCATCGCTGGTGCGGCCGCTTCGGCTTGCGCTATCGATGCGAACCAGGCGAACACGCTCGGGCCCGCGCCGGAAATGCTCGCGCCGAGCGCATCGTGCGCCAGTGCGGCCGCTTTGACTTCGGCGAAGCCGGGAATCAGCGGCGCGCGGCGTGGTTCCACGAGGATGTCGTGCAAACCTTCGCGAATCAGCTGCGCGTCGCCGCGCTGTAGGCCGGTGAGAAACAGCGCGAGATGAGCGCTTTGTTCGACGAACTGCGACAGCGGATAGGGTTCGGACAGCGCGGCGCGCGCGCGGCGCGTTTCCAGCACCTGATCGGGATGCGCGACCACGCAGTGCAACCAATCGGGCACCTGCAGCTGGATCATCCGCGTCTGCGTCGCCAGGACCACACCACCGAGCAGCATCGGCGCGACGTTGTCGCCGTGCAGGCTGCCGCTGGCCACGGCTTCGCCCTGCAGCGCGAACGGATACAGCGCATCGCGCGACAGCGGCCCGCTCTTGCCATCCGCGCCCAGCAGCGCGTTCGCGGCGACCAGCGCAGCAACGCACGACGCCGCCGAGCCGCCGAGGCCGGAGCCGAGCGGAATGCCTTTCTCGAGCGCCACTTCGAAACCATACGCAAGCCCCAGCGCCTCGCGCAGCGCGATCAGCGCGCGGCCCGCTGTGTTGCGCTCGGCCTCGAGCGGCAGGGATTCGACGCCGGCGACATCTCCTCGAATGGAAACAATCCGGACTTCGGGCGCATCGATACGGCGGACGATGGCGATATCGCGCGGGCCTTCGATGGCGTGACCGAGCAGATCGAAGCCGACGCCGATGTTGCCGACGCTCGCGGGCGAGAAGGCGCGTGCTTCGTGCTGTGTGGCATGTTGCTGTGGTTCACCGTCGGCTGAAGGCGAACTCATGCACCGGCTCCGAAAGGACGCGCACCCAGGGTGCGGGAGATCGCGAGGATATCGCCGAATACGCCCGCTGCGGTCACGTCCGCGCCCGCGCCAGGGCCTTGCACCACCAGTGGGTTTTGGGCGTAGCGATGAGTGCGGAACTGGATGAGATTGTCGGTCAGCCGGCTGGACAGACTGGCATGACCGGGTTCGGGTGTCGCCAGACCGACGCGCGCGTGGCCGTCGG
>JANLSB010000616.1:0-3617 GCA_031362125.1 Lysobacterales bacterium
ACGCCAACGACCACAACGTCGTGGTGACGGGCATAGGCTACGACGCGCGGGTGACCGGACTGATCGATTTCGGCGACGCCATGTTCTGCCCGACCGTCTGCGGGCTGGCGATTGCACTGGCGTATGCGCTGTTGGACAAAGCGGACCCGTTGGCCACGGCGGCGCATGTCGTGCGCGGGTATCACGCCGTGCGGCCGTTGAGCGAACTCGAGCTGGCGGTGCTGTATCCGCTGATGCTGACCCGCCTCGCGGTCAGCGTGACCAACAGCGCCTTCGAGAAGCGTTTGCGTCCCGACGATCCGTACGTGGTGATTTCCGAGGCGCCGGCATGGGCGCTGCTGGAAGCGCTCGAATCGATCCATCCGCATTTCGCGCACTACGCCTTGCGCAACGCCTGCGGCCTGCCGCCGGTACCGCACAGTGTCCGTGTGCAACGCTGGCTGGAGACGCATGCTAATGACATCGGTCGCGTGGTCGAACCCGACCTGAACGCAAGTGCGATCGCCGTACTCGACTTGAGTGTCGGCAGCCTGGAGCTGGGGCTGTTTGAAGATCTCGATACGCCGGGAAGCTTCGGCGCGATACTTGACAGACACCTGAAAGAAGTCGGCGCAAGTATCGGCATCGGCCGCTACGACGAAGCGCGATTGATGTACGTGTCGGACGCATTCAACACCATCGGCGAGAACGGCCCGGAAAGGCGTACCGTGCATCTCGGCCTGGATGTGTTCCTGCCTGCGGGATCGCCAGTGCTGGCGCCGCTGTCCGGCGTCGTTCACAGCTTCGACGACAATACGGCCGAGCTGGACTATGGCGGCTGCATCGTTCTGGAGCACACGGTGGACGATGGACAGCCGCTGACGTTCCATACCTTGTACGGACATCTGAGTCGCGACAGTCTGGCCGGACTGTCGCAGGGACAGGCGATCGAACGGGGACAGGCGTTCGCGCGCCTGGGCAAACCGGAGGAGAACGGCGGCTGGCCGCCACATCTTCACCTGCAGATCATCACCGATCTGCTCGGACACGCCGGAAACTACCCGGGCGTGGCCCGCCCCAGCGATGCCGCGATCTGGAAAAGTCTGTCACCGGATCCCAATCTGCTCACGCGAATCCCGGCCGCATGCTTCCCGGCCGCGCGCATGGACGCCGAAGGCATCCTGAGAGAGCGTGGCGCGCGCATCGGTAGGAATCTGTCGGTTTCGTATCGCAAACCGCTGAGCATGGCGCGCGG
This sequence comes from Lysobacterales bacterium, assembly GCA_031362125.1. Lineage (GTDB taxonomy): Bacteria > Pseudomonadota > Gammaproteobacteria > Xanthomonadales > Xanthomonadaceae > Lysobacter_I. Next base: position 1,235 of record JANLSB010000616.1, read on the forward strand.
CCATCGCCAGTATCTCTACGATCAGAACGGCCAGCGTTATCTGGATTGCTACAACAACGTGCCGCACGTGGGCCACAGTCATCCGAAGGTCGTGCGCGCCGCGCAGCGGCAGATGGCGGTACTCAACACCAACACGCGCTACCTGCACGAAAACCTGGTGCGTTACGCGCAGGCATTGACGGCGACCTTGCCGGAGCCACTGTCGGTGTGTTTTTTCACCTCGTCGGGCAGCGAAGCCACCGAGTTGGCGCTGCGCCTCGCCAAAGCGCACACCGGGCAGCGCGATCTGATCGTGGGCGATCACGCGTATCACGGACACACCACGACCCTGATCGACATCTCGCCCTACAAAGCCGAGGGGCCGGGCGGCAAAGGGTTGCCGGACTGGGTGCACAAAGCGCCCATCCCCGACGATTACCGAGGCCCGATCAAACGCGGCGAATCCGCGGTCGGTCCGCGCTATGCGGCCCTGATCGAACCCTTGATCGCGCGCATCCAGGCGCTGGGTCGCGGATTGAGCGGATTCATCATCGAATCGATTCCCAGCGTCGCTGGGCAGATCGTGTTGCCGGCGGATTATCTGGCCGAGGCGTATCGTCGTGTTCGCGCCGCAGGCGGTGTGTGCATCGCGGACGAAGTCCAGACCGGTTTCGGCAGAACCGGCGCGCACTTCTGGGGATTCGAACATCAGGGCGTGGTGCCCGATATCGTTGCGATCGGCAAACCCATCGGCAACGGCCATCCGCTGGGCGCGGTGGTGACCACCGTCGAGATCGCGGCATCTTTCGACAACGGTATGGAGTTTTTTGCCACGTTCGGCGGCAATGCGGTGTCCTGCGCGGTGGGCATGGCGGTACTCGACGTGATCGAATCGGAGGGTCTGCAGGCGCATGCATGGGCGCTGGGCAATCATTGGATGGATGGATTGCGGGCGCTGCAGTCGAATCACAGCATCATCGGCGATGTGCGCGGTCTGGGGCTGTTCATCGGGATCGAGCTGGTGTTGGACCCGGACACGCGCGTGCCCGCGCCGCAACAGGCCGCGTATGTGGTCGATCGCCTGCGCGACTTCGGCATCCTGACCGGGACCGACGGTCCGCATCACAATGTCATCAAGCTGCGCGGACCGATGGTGCTGGACCGGACGGACGTCGATGCTTTTTTGAAGGTGCTGGATCGCGTCCTTTGCGAGGACGCGGCACGACACTGAGAAGCGCCGCATCGGGTGTCGTAAACGCCAAAACTCGCCCGCGCCGCGTCGATAGCGCCGGCGTCACACCGGTGCAGGCGGCCGAAGGATCGGCCTATGCTGTAAGCAGGCCATCCTGCGAGCATCGCCATGAGCAATCACGACATCACCGGTCTCTCCATCCGCTGGCTGGGCAAGGCATGGGAGCACACGTCCGCTGCCGAACGCGCGGTCCTCACCCAGATGCACCGCCGCGAACACACCGCGCGTCCGCCTTCGGACAGGGAGGATGACGACCGCACCTTCGGCGAGCGCGTCGCCGACGGCGTGGCGCGGCTCGGCGGCTCATGGACGTTCATCGGCATGTTCATGGTCTTTCTGGGCATCTGGGTGATGACCAATGTCTGGCTGCTGCGCGCGCATCCCTTCGACCCCTATCCCTTCATCTTCCTCAATCTGCTGCTGTCGATGCTCGCCGCACTGCAGGCGCCGGTGATCATGATGAGCCAGAACCGGCATGCGGAGCGCGATCGCGAGGCGGCCGAACACGACTACCAGGTCAATCTGAAAGCCGAACTCGAGATCATGGCGCTGCACGACAAGCTCGACCAGCTGCGCGTCGAGCAGCTTGAGAAAATTCTCGAAGCGCAGTCGCGGCAGATCGGGCTGTTGCAGCAGTTGGTGGAAGCGCAGCGGGGGTGAATGCCGTGCGGCGTTGAAATGACCGCGCCGGCAATTCGTTTCTGTCGGCCGCAGGCGCGGCCCGGAGCTCGCGCCCCGTCCCGTCAGTCCTGGGCGGGTTTCACGAACCGCAGCGTCATCCGGTCACTCTCGCCGATGGCCTGATAGCTCGCATTGTCTTCCGGATCGTGACGATTCACCGGCGGCAGTGTCCATACGCCGTTGGGATGATCGGCAGTGTCTTTCGGATTGGCGTTGACCTCGCTGCGCGCGTCCAGCATGAAACCAGCTTTCGTGGCCAGAGCGATCACCAGTTCCTCGGTTAGATAACCGGACTTTTTCATTTTTTCGACGTCGGTGCCTGGCTTGGCGCGGTGATCGACCACGCCCAGCTTGCCGCCCGGCTTGAGCGCAGCGAAGAACGCGGCGAAGTAGGCGTCGGCGGTACCGCCGGCCACCCAGTTGTGCACGTTGCGGAAGGTCAGCACGGTGTCCGCACTGCCCGCCGCCGCG
>JANLSB010000618.1:0-2795 GCA_031362125.1 Lysobacterales bacterium
GCGACGGCCACAGTTGGCGCGCCATCGGCAGATCGTCGAAACCGAACAGGGAGAGGTCGCGTGGAATACGCAGCCCGCGTTTCGTCGCTGCGTGCAGAACACCGGCGGCAGTGTCGTCGTTGGCGGCGAAAATAGCGGTCGGGGGATCGTCGAGCGCCAGAAGCCGGTCGGCGCCGACAAGGCCGCATTCGAACGAAAAGTCGCCGGCGACGACCAGTTCTTTGTCGTAATCGATGCCCGCCGCGCGCAGGCCATCCTTGTAGCCGGCCAATCGCCATTCGGCAGCGCCGTGCTCGCGATGGCCTTTGATATGGCCGATACGGCGATGTCCCAGCGCAACGATATGCGCCATCATTTCGCGCACCGCGCTGCGTTCGTCGAGACTTACGCCGATTCGCGCGTTCTTCGCCATTGGCGATATGCTGGCATAGCGGACACTGTGCGCATCCAGATACTGGAGCAACGCCAGATCGTCGGTCAGCGGTGGCGTCAGGATCAGGCCATCCGGCACGGACTGCGCCACCGTTTCGGCAATCATTTCAACATGATGCTGGTTCGCCAATTCCAACGGGCGCAGCATCATGCTGTAGTGCGCAGCCTCGCAAGCGTCGAGCACGCCCGAGAGCACTTCCATCACATAGTTCGGCGACGGATTGTCGTAAACGAGCGCGACCAGGTACGAACGGTGACCCGCCAAACTGCGTGCCGACGGATTAGGGCGGTAGTTGAGTTTCTTGGCTGCGATTTCGACTTTGGCGCGAGTCTCTGGCCGGACATTCGGTTCGTGGTTGAACACCCGCGAAACAGTTTTCATGGAGACGCCGGCAGCGCGTGCGACATCCTCGATCCTGGCGCCGTTACCCGTAATTTTTCCCATTCTTCACCCCAGGAAACAGCCGTTCGAATGACGTGCGACTGGCTGGATACTCAGCCCGGCGCGTCATCTACAATGACCGAAGCAACATGGACCACGATCATCACCGTGCGTATTGGTGGCATCGCATCGTTCAATCTTTAAACAATGCTGCGATACAGCATTGTTATCCGCTCAACAACATAATATGACCAACCTGCAAGCTCAGGGCAACGCCATCATGTCACAGTTGACAGCGCTGACATCGTCGCAACACAGTCAGGCCATTCTTCAGCAGTTCTCATCTTGATGCGCCTTTGAGACGGGTTCTGGACCGGCGCGTCGCCGCAGTATCGAGTTGCGGCTCCTGTCCGCGATCGTTGGTCAGGCCGATGCCTCCTGCCGCCGGCTTCGCCCATGCAAGCGGTACTTTCAGCTCACGGCGTACACGTTCGTATCACCCATTGCGAGGATCCGCCGAGCGGGCAATCGATGCTGCGCCGCAGCATAAATCTGCGGAAAAACACGGTTTTTCAAGACTTTGAAGTGTGCGCAGCGGACTATTTGACAACGCTGTCAATTTGACATCCAATGCGATTCCATAAGGCTGGACACTCGCGGCCGGCCGAATAAGATCAATTGATCTCGTGAAAAACCCGGGGAGGGACGATTCATGAAACACCTGCATCGCGCACCGAGAACGAGTGTTTTGGCAACGGCATTGCTGCTTGCACTTTCAGCGCCTGTCTCCGCGCAATCGACCAATGAAAATGATGAGGAGAAGGATGCTTCAGCAGAGTCCTCCCCTCAGGAACTTGACGCCATCAAGGTGACGGGCATTCGACGAAGCCTGACTTCTTCGCGGGACCTGAAGCGGAATGCGCAAGGCGTTGTCGACGGCATCGTCGCCGAAGACATCGGAAAATTTCCCGACACCAATCTTGCCGAGTCGCTGCAGCGCATTACCGGCGTGTCGATCGACCGCTCAGCCGGCGAGGGCTCGAAAGTCACCGTTCGCGGCGTCGGCCCGGATTTCAATCTGGTCCTTCTGAACGGCCGGCAGATGCCGGCATCCAGCATCGCCGATACCGGAGCCTCGAATTCCAGGGCGTTCGATTTCGCGAATCTGGCCTCGGAAGCCGTTTCGGGGATCGAGGTCTACAAGACCAGCAGAGCGAGCACGCCAACCGGCGGCATCGGCGCAACCATCAATATCAAGACCGCGCGACCGCTGGACAACCCCGCTTTTCTGGCGAATATCGGCATCAAAGGCGTGACGGACACGTCCGGCGACAACTTGCCCAGTTCGCTGCAAGGCGACTCCGTCACGCCGGAGATCTCCGGGATCATCAGCGCCAAGTCTGCGGACGGCAAGTTCGGCGTCGCGCTGACCGCGAGTTATCAGGATCGCGAATTCGGCTTCAGTCAGGTGTCCGTGCCGAACGGCTGGCGGGCGTTCCGCGGCGACGAAAACAACTGGGGCACGATTCCGCAACCGGGAACGCCGGGCTCGCAAAACATCACCAACCGCCCCGGTCCGAACGACATCTACTCGGTCCCGCAAAACCTCAACTACAGCGTCACCGGCTTGAAGCGCCAGCGCACCAACGGCCAGCTGACCCTGCAGTACGCGCCGACCGACAGGATCACGACAACGCTCGACTACACCTACTCGGAAAACAAGATCCAGCAGCAGCGCAACGAGCTGTCGGTGTGGTTCAATTTCGGGCCATCCGTCACTTCCTGGACCGATGGCCCGGTCGCAGCGCCGATCATCTATTCGGAAACGATTCTGCCTGCGAACAGCGACTTGTCCATGGGTGGCGCCAAGAGCGCCACCAAGAACCAGAACAAATCCATCGGGTTCAACACCCGTTGGAACGTGACCGACACGTTGAACCTCGAATTCGACTATCACAACTCCAGCGCCGAATCGGGCGCC
>JANLSB010000037.1:0-1948 GCA_031362125.1 Lysobacterales bacterium
GGTCACGGACACCCGCAAACTCGACGCGGACACGGCTGCTTCGGCGCTGTTCGTCGCGATCAAGGGCGAAAATTTCGACGGCAACGATTATGTCTCGCAAGCGGCGTCGCGCGGCGCGCGCGCGGCATTGGTATCCCGCCAGGCCGATGTCTCCATTCCGCAGATCGTGGTCGCCGATACCGAGCGCGCGTTGGCGTCGTTGGCGGCGTCCGTGCAACAGTCCCGCGCCACGAAAGTGCTGGCAGTGACCGGCAGCAACGGCAAGACCAGCGTCAAGACATTGATCTACGCGATTCTCGAAGCCGCCGTTGCAGCGCAGGGTGCGCCCGGTCGCGCCTACACCGCGCCGGGCAATCGCAACAATGAAATCGGGTTGCCGCTTGCCGTGCTGGATGCGCCGGAAGACGCGCTGTACGCGATCTATGAAATGGGCGCCGGCAAGCCTGGCGATATCGCCTATCTCACCGAGATCGTGCGTCCCGACGTGTCGCTGGTCAACAACATCGCCCCGGCGCATATCGAGCGATTGGGCAGCCTGCTTGGCATCGCCGATACCAAGGCGGCGATCTACGATGCGCTGCCGGCCGATGGTGTCGCCGCGATCAATGTCGACGACGCGTTCGCGCCGTATTTCGCCGAACGCGCCCATGGTCATCGTTTGATCCGCTTCGCACTCGACGCGACAGCCGACGTGACCGCGCGTGAGATTGCGCTCGATATCGAAGGCTCGCGTTTCGTGCTTGTGACGCCGGAAGGCGAAGCCGAAATCGCGCTCGCGATGCCTGGCCGCCACAACGTATTGAACGCATTGGCGGCGACATCGATGGCGCTGGGTGCTGGCATTGAGCTGCGAGTGATTGCCGAAGGCCTCAACGTCGCGCAATCCGTCGCGGGTCGTTTGAACACCCATCGTCTCGCCGGCGGCGCGATCCTGATTGATGACAGCTATAACGCGAATCCCGGCTCGCTGAAAGCGGCGATCGACACGCTCGCATCAGCCGGCGGGGAACGCTGGCTGGTGCTCGGCGACATGCGTGAACTCGGCGAAGACGCTGCATCATTGCACGCCGAGGTCGGGCGTCGCGCCAAGGCATCGGGCATCGCACGCCTGTATGCGCTGGGCGAGCTCAGCGCTGCGGCGGCGCGGGCCTTCGGCGCTGCGGCGCAAGCCTTCGACAGCCATGAAGCCGTCGTAGAGGCATTGCGCGCCGATCTTGCCGCCATATCGGCGGCGGAATCGCTGCGGATATTGGTCAAGGGCTCGCGCGGCAGCGCGATGGACAGAATCGTGAAAGACCTGCTCGTGAACAACATGTCCGCGAACGACGCGGGCGGAGGAGAGGCGAATGTTGCTTGAGTTGACCCGCTGGCTTGAGCAATTGCAGAGCCTGTTCGGCCTGTTCGGCTATCTGACGTTCCGCGGCATTCTCGCGGCGCTGACCTCGCTTGCGCTGTCATTGTGGTGGGGGCCGGCGGTCATCGCGCGGCTCGCCCAGCTCAAGGGCGGCCAGCCGATCCGCAAGGACGGTCCGCAATCGCACTTCTCCAAGGCCGGCACGCCGACCATGGGCGGTGCGCTGATCCTGCTGACGGTGATCGCATCGGTGATGCTCTGGGGCGATCTGCGCAACCGCTACGTGTGGCTGGTGCTCGCAGTGATGGTCGCGTTCGGTTGCATCGGCTGGTGGGACGACTGGATCAAGATCGTCAAGCGCGACCCCAACGGCATGCGCTCGCGGACCAAGTATGCGCTGCAGTCTGTGGTCGGCCTGGCTGCGGGTCTGTTCCTCTATTTCACCGCCGACGCTCCAGCAGCGACGACGCTGTACATCCCGTTCTTCAAGGAAGTCGCGCTGCCGCTGGTCGGTATTGGCGGCACGATCTTCTTCGTGTTCATTGCCTATTTCTGGATCGTCGGCTTTTCGAACGCGGTGAATCTCACCGATGG
>JANLSB010000707.1:0-6247 GCA_031362125.1 Lysobacterales bacterium
CCTTGTCGCGGGTCGCCGCGTTGACCACCAGACGGAAGAAATCCTCGGCCATGAAATAGATGATGAGGTCGTCGATCACTCCGCCCTGCTCGTCCAGCATGGCGGTGTACAGCGCCTTGCCCGGTTTCTTCAGCTTGTCCACCGAATTGGCCACGAGGTGGCGCAGGAAGTCGCGCGTGCGCGCACCGTGCAGGTCGACCACGGTCATGTGCGAGACGTCGAACATGCCCGCGTCGCGACGCACCTGGTGGTGCTCGTCGATCTGCGAACCGTAGCTGATCGGCATGTCCCAGCCGCCGAAGTCGACCATCTTGGCGCCGAGCGCGCGGTGGGCGTCGTTGAGGACGGTTTTCTGGGTCATGGTGCGGGCCAGTTCGGAAAGGCCCGCATTATCCCAGAGCGGATCGTCGCGTGCGCGAAGCGCTCGCCACGATCCATCGCCGCACGCCGGCGCATGGTGCAGCGCCGCACGCGACGAGCGTCTACACGCCGTAACCGGGATTCACGCAGTCCACCTGAGCGACAGGGATCTCGCTGAACTTGCCGGTGCCGGTATCGAAACGCCGGGCCCAGGTCACGTCGGAGGAATATTCGGCATCGGTATGGCGGACAACGGCAACAATGCCCTCACCGCCAGCACGATCGACGCGGCAACCCGCGATCTGCAGGGAGTAACCCGCATCGACGTCGGGTGCATCGATCGCATCGGAAACCTGCCAGCGCGGCAGTTCGGCCGCAGTGTCGGCGTTACTGGATGCGATGATGAAGCGAGACGCTGGCGCAGCGCCGTCAACGGCATTGCCAAGCACGGCGAGGCCGAAGTCGCAGGCATGATCGAGTCCGGCGCCGCCGGGTACGCAGTTGCCCTGAACTTCGTCCAAGCCTTCGGGATATGGCGGCACGATCTTGCCGATCAGCGCATCGGCAGCGGATGCAGGTGTTGCCGCAGCCGCAGGAGTCGCTGTGGCATCGGGCTGGGGTTTCGTGTCGGCGCCATTGGCTGCTGGAACATTCGATTCGGAAGCAGGCGCGGGTGCGCCGGGCTTGCATCCAGTCATGGTTGCGGCGGCGGCGAACAATATCGCACCCAGCAGCGCATTGTTGCGGGATATCCACGGGGTCGCGCCGGTCGTCGAAGGTATTTGCAACATCGAAGATCTCCTTGGTTCCGGATGGTCGGGATGACGCATGTCGCCATTCCGGGTTGTGTGCTCAGTCCGCCGCTTCCACCCTGAGCGTCATGCCGTCGGTGCCGACGACCCGCACGCTGGAGCCGGTCGGCAGATCCGCACCGCTGACTTCCCAATAGGCGTCGGCGATCTGCACGCGGCCGCGACCCTGTTCGATCGCGCGCTCCAGAGGCACCACGCGACCCACCAGTTGCTCGGCGCGGCGATTCAACGCGGGCTGATCGCTCTGGCGCTCCCGTCCGCGGAAGTAGGTCCGGTACACCTGGATCGAGATGAAACTGAGCAGGATGAACGCCACCGCCTGGGCGAGGATCGTCGTGCCCGGCACGATCAGGACGCCGAGGAACACCGCCGACGCGGCGATGCCCAGCCAGAGCATGAAGGCACCGGGCATCATCGCTTCGGCCGCAAACAGCAGCAGCGCGATTGCAGCCCAGATGATCGCATCCCAACGCATATCAGCCTCCACTGCGCGGCATCGCCGGGGGCTTGCCGGCCTGCTGGTTGCTCAGCGCTTCCTTCGCCAGCTCGGTGATGCCGGCAAGCGAGCCGAGGATGCCTGCGGACTCCATCGGCAGCATGATGAACTTCTGGTTCGGCCCTTCGGCCAATGCCTTGAACGCTTCGATGTACTTCTGCGCAACGAAGTAGTTGATGGCGTTGACGTTGCCGGCGGCGATCGCGTCGGACACCATCTGCGTCGCTTTCGCTTCGGCTTCGGCCAGGCGCTCGCGCGCCTCGGCTTCGCGGAACGAGGCTTCGCGCTTGCCTTCGGCTTCCAGCACCGCCGCCTGCTTCTCGCCCTCGGCGCGCAGGATCGCCGACTGGCGTACGCCTTCGGCTTCGAGCACGGCGGCGCGCTTGTTCTGCTCGGCCATCTTCTGCTGCTGCATCGAGGCGATCAGATCGCGCGGCGGCTGGATATCCTTCAGTTCGATACGGTTGACTTTGAGCCCCCAGGGATGGGTGGCGTGATCGACTGCAGTCAGCACTTTGGCGTTGATTTCGTCGCGCTTGGACAGCGACTCGTCGAGGTCCATCGAGCCGATCGCGGTGCGGATATTGGTCATGACCAGATTGAGGATGGCCACTTCGAGCTGGGCGACCTCGTAGGCGGCCTTGGCGGCATCAAGCACCTGGAAATAGACCACGCCGTCCACCTTCACCACGGCGTTGTCCTTGGTGATGACGTCCTGGCTGGGCACATCCATCACCTGTTCCATCATGTTGATCTTGCGGCCGACACCCTGATAGACCGGCATCAGGAAATGCAGTCCGGGCGCGAGGGTGCGGGTGTATTTGCCGAAGGTTTCGACCGTCCATTCATAGCCCTGCGGCACCATGCGCACCGCCTTGGACACAAGGATGATGCCCGCGAAGACCACCACTACCGCCAGAAAGAATCCACCGCCCATGTCGACACCTCCCCACTGGAATGGGGTCAGTATAGGGTCTGGCCGGCCGGGAGCCACTGGCTTTCGACAACCTGCGACGCTTTCGCCCGCTGCCGCATCCAGTCCATGAGATGAGCCCAAGACCGTCCAGTTTCGCCATCGATGTGCCCGACGCCCTGCTTGCGCGCATGCGCCGGGGCGAGCATGCGGCGTTCGAGCAGGTCTACCGCTGGTTCGAGCGCCCGATCTTCACTCTCGCACTGCGGATCTGCGGCGAACGCGAGCAGGCGTCGGACGTGCTGCAGGACACCATGCTCAAGGTCATCTCCCGGATCGGCGAGTTCCGCGGCAGCCGCGGCGGCGCGATGCCACCGGGCGACAGTCCGTTCTGGGGCTGGCTGCGACAGATCGCCGTCAACGAAGCCCTGATGGCGCTGCGCCGCCGTCGCCGCGACGAGATGGAACCCACCGAGGATCTGGAAGCGGAGCATGCGCTGGTCGACGACCACACGCCGTCGCCGCCCGCCGCCGCTGATGCCGCATGTCTTCAGCGCGCACTGGATACCCTGCCAGCGAACACCCGCACCGTGCTGTGGCTGTATCACGCCGAGGGTTATACCCACGACGAGATCGCCACGCTGATGCAGCGCACGCCGAGTTTCTCGAAATCCCAACTCGCGCGCGGCATCCGCCGGCTGCGCGAGCTGCTCGAACCCACCGCACTGCCGCTCCGCGAGGCCGTCCATGGCTGACGCTTCCCGTTCCCCATATCCTATCGGCTCGAATCCTACCGGCTCGAATCCCACCGGCTCGAATCCGCCCGGCTCGAATCCGCCCGGCTGGGCCGATGTCTTCGCCGCGCTGCCGCTGGAAGCACCGCCGGCATCGGTATGGCCGGCGATCGCCACCGAGCTCGATCATCATCAGAAGAGACATCAGCGCAACCGCAGTCAGCTGGCGCTGGCCGCATCGCTGTTCGCACTGGCTGCGCTGCCATTGGCATGGCTGCTGCGCGATGCCGGTCGGGATTCGGGTCGCGACATCGCCCCGATCGTTGCCCAGCCTGCCGCAATCGCGCGCACTGCGACAACTCAAGCCTCCGCCGATCCCGTGGGGCGCGGCGACTCACGCATCGTCGCCATGGACACACCTGCGATGCATGTCGGCGGCACAGCGCGCAAGCCTATCCGCGCACATCGACAGACAATGCAGACGCGCCCCGCCGCAGACGTTGCACAGCCTCGCGACGCCGCCAGCGCGAAGCTGGAAACCCTGTACAGCGCATCCGCGCAGCTCGAAACCCTGCTGATGCTCGCACGCGACACGCGCGTCGAAAGCGGCCCCGCCGCAGCGCTGTCCAGCGCCATCGACGCCGAGCTGGCCACGATCGACGCGCAGTTGGCGCAACCCGGCCTGGCAACGCTTCAGCAACAGGCGCTGTGGCAGGCGCGCATTGACACGCTGCAGCAAGCCACCGGCTTCGAAACCAATCAACGGCTCCTGTCCTCGCAGGGCCGCAGTTACGACGGCGCGCTGGTCAGCGTCGAGTGAGTTTTTTCTCCATTGGATCAAGATGAGGTACCCCATGCGATCGTCAACGCACAACGTTTCCGACATCCTCCCCCGCACGGCACTGTTTCTGGTGCTGGCCGTCCCCTTCACCCATGTCGCCGCAGTCGACCAGTCCGACGACCGGGCGAGCGCCCGCAAATCGGTGGGCCAACAGAAAAGCGAGCTGGAACGCACGAATCGCCCGGTCGACCCCAAGTACGCCGCAGGATGGCAGCACTTCTGCGCCGACAACCCGGAAAAAGGCGGCTGTGAGGTGATGTTGCAGCGGCTCGGCAGCAAACCGGTGATCGGCGTCCTGTTCGCTCCCGACCCCGGGGGCGGCGTGCGCATCGCCGGAGTCACGCCGGACGGCGCGGGCGCAGCCGCCGGCCTCAAGAGCGGAGACCGCCTGCTGCGCATCGGCGGCAAGACCATCGAAGGCAATTCCCCTGAAGCCCGCGTCGAGAACGCGCGCAGGATGCTGCAGGACATCGACGAGAAGACTGCGGTGAAGCTCCGTTACGCACGCGGCGATCGCGAAACCGAAATCGATGTCACGCCCAGGCTGGACAGCCGGATCATGGTGTTCTCCGGCGACGGCACGATGATGCGCCCGGACGGCAACGTGATCGTACGTCGCATCGACCGCAACACCGATATCTCTGCCGATACGATCAATGTCGAAGTGCGTGGCGCTGGGCCAGCGCGGGCCGGACAAGATACGCCGCAGGTGTTCGTCTTCACCGACCGCGATACACAGGCAGGCACCGATGGTCAGACGCTTGTCGACACGCACGTGATCCGGATCGACTGCAAGGGCGATCAGGAGGAATGTCGCGAACAGGCGCAGCAACGGATGATCCCGTCGTTCGAAACCGGCGATCCGCAGCGCATGCAAACGCATGTATTCCGCTTCGATTGCAAACCTGGCGAGGATTGCAGCGGCCAACAGCGCCTGTCCGAAGCGTTCCGCTGGAACGGCCTGAATCTCGCATCGGTCGACGCGCAGCTCGGTCGTTACTTCGGTACCGACAAGGGCGTGCTGGTGCTCAGCACCGGCGCGGCTCTCGGCCTGTTGCAGGCCGGCGATGTGATCCAGCGCGTCGATGGCAGATCGGTGCAGACACCCCGCGCGGTGATGGATGCGCTGCGCGACAAACCGGCGGACAGCACCGTCGCCGTGGACTATCTGCGCGACCGCAAATCCGCCAGCACACAGATCAAGGTGCCAAAGGCCATGCCATTCCCGCAAATGCCGCCGATGCCGCCCGCACTGCCGGCGCCGCCGGCACCGCCCGCACTACCGCATCCGCCGAATGCCGGCGCCGCGCCGCACGCGCCTGTCGACGCAACGGTCACGCAGCGCAGGATCGTCATGGTCGACAAGGACGGTCATGTGCATGCGTGGGAAGACGACGACAATGGTCCCGTGGCGGTCCCGCCGCCACCCGCGCCGCCGGCACCACCTGCTCCACCGCCGCCGCGCGGGGATTGAGATTGCATCGAGTCTGGATTGAAGCGCGGTTGATACAGCCGCGCCATCTTCAGGGAAGGTCGATGATGATGTGCCGCGCTCGATGCTGCGGGCGCCACGGCCGATGAAAGCAGCCACCGCGACAACACCGGGGCTGGGTCTATCCAGTTGTGCGGCGGAAACCCGGCCGAGCCTGGGCGCGATGCACGCGCCCTGCGCGATTGCGCAGCCGGGCTGAACGTTTTCAGGCCGTCACCGCCTCCACCCGTCGCCACACCGCGTCTTCGACGGTCTCGGCAAGGGTCAGCGCTTCGAAATTCTGCAGCAGCTGTTCGATCCGGCTGGCGCCGAGGATCACCGTGGAAACATGCGGATTGCGCAGACACCAGGCGATCGCCAGGGCCGCAGGCGGCAGGCCGAGTTCGGCCGCCAGCGCGGTGTATTTCCGCGCGCGCTGCAGGCGCGTCGCCTGGCTGTCGCCGATGACCAGGCGCTGCAGCCAGGCCTGACCTTCGAGGCCGAGACGCGCATCGTCGGGAATGGCCTCGTTGTACTTGCCGGTGAGCAGTCCCGAGCCGAGCGGCGACCATGTCGTGGTGCCCAGCCCGAGTTCGGCGTACAGCGGCGCGTATTCCAGC
>JANLSB010000712.1:0-3531 GCA_031362125.1 Lysobacterales bacterium
ACGGGCTGCGAGGTCTCCAAGATCTATTCCGAGACGTATGAATGGACACAGCTGAAAGTGGATGCGACCCCGAAGGCATCACAGTTGGAGCCTCTCTGGCTTCAGAGCCTATGGTGGCAAGTGGCACCTCACCGTGCTGACGCAGCTTCAATGACCGCCGCTCTTCAGTCGATCATTTGCGTTCACAAAACGAGCCCGGGCGGATAGTCGGGCTCGAGTAGTTATGCCGCTCTAAAGAAATAGGATCAGGTTTAATTGCCAACGTCCGCTCTTGGTCGACGGTGGCAAGAGCAGCCGTCAGCCGCTCAAAGATCGCGAACTTCCAATGGCTTTCCCTGTTCACGAGAGTCGAACGCCCGAGACCAACAGTCGGGGCGATGATGTACTCGGCTGGATCCAGATTGTTCACATGATCAAGCGTGGGCACACTCCATCGGAGGCATGACCCTGCCAGAGTGTAAAGTAACAAGGGGACACCTTGGAGATTCAAACTATGGCAGCGTTGGCAGATACTTTTCTCTCCCACTTGCATCTACAGCAAGGGGTGGCACCAAATTCGCTATTGGCGGCACACGCTTCCAGAATACAGAATGTTCTTGCCTTCCTAGACACTGAGCCAGCGGCGCTCAAACTCAAGCTTGAAGTGTTACGCATCTTCAAGACTACCAACTGGCTGCTAGAGCCCAGCCTGTTTCAGGAGTTTGTGCAGGCGGTGGGAGAGGCCCAGTTCTGGATGATGGCCAAGGACCGGGGCGTCGAACTGGAGCGAATCCCTGAGCAGTCCAAGAAAACCCCGGACTTCCGACTTGCTGGTCGTGGTGAGTGCGCGCCTTGTTTCGAGGTCAAGACATTGTCTGTGACATGCGGCATCCACAACCTGGGACAGATAAACGAAGGGAGTTTTCAAGCGCAGCTATCACTGAGCCAGCAGGTCAACGAGGGGAAGAAAGTTGCCACAGCCATCCACGAAGTAGCGCCCCACGGAGTAATTAGGGACGGAAAGAATCTCACAGCGATCATTCGTAACCTGATCGACAAGGCAACCAACAACATAAAGTCTGGCCAGTATTCTGACGCGCCCACCTGCTTGGTTCTCAACTTGCTTCTGATTGATGGCCACTGGAACGGCAATGCAAGTCTGCGTCCGGTGGCATTCGGCTATCCGGACACCTGGAACATCCGATCGGGAGCATTCTGGAACTTAGCGTTTGGCAAGGTTGAGCATTTGGTATTCGGCATTCCCGAGTTCGAAGGCAAGCCTAGTGTGGAAGGGAAGTTGGGTAGGGATGGCATCCTTGAGGCGAATCCTGACATCCAAGCTCTACTGTTGATTGTTCATGATTGGAACAAGGAGCCTGCGTTCTTTGGATTGAAACGCGAGAGCGACGACGACCGGTGGTCGAAAGAGCTCAAGGACCTGGCTGGCGCGTTTTTCATGCTGGTGGGGGACGACTGGAACGACGAAGGGGACACCAACGGGTGGCGTCTCGCGGAGCACTAGTGACTAACACCTTGCGGCGAAAACGAAAGAGGGTCAGGTTCAAATGCCAACGTCCGCTTCTGGCATTAAAAGCCCGTGTCTTCTCGCTGAATCGTGGTCTCTGACGGAAAATGAACTAATCCTTCCTAATCGCAACATCCCGGCCAGCTATCGAAGCGAATGAGTTAGGCAGTGCGCGATCAAACTATCCGCTGTGCTCGAACCGATTCTTCCTGCGTGGGCTGATTCTGTTGCTGAGCCAGTAGCTGCGTCTGCTGCTGTGTAAACGCATCAACCTTCTGCAGCGACTGTTCGACCGGACGCTCGACGGCTTGCGCCACATCGGTCACGGAACGGCGTGCTGCTGGATCGGATGGGTCCTGTCCTTGCACGATGAATAGCAGGGTTCCGGCTGCGATTTGTGAGCCGTCCTGCTGTCGCTTGCCGGTCTCGTTGATCGCGATATAGTCGGCCGACGTGATACCAGCGGCCTTGGTGTCGCAGAAAGTACACATCATCAATCGCTCGCTGGACTGATCGAAAACGCGCCCCTTCTCGGCATCAATACGGGCCACACCGGTTTCGATCTGTTTGTAGAGGCGATGATCGGTGTGATTCGGATCGCGTGGGTCGGCCAAGCTCAAGGGAGCAGGCGCGGGTGCTGCAGGAGAGACCGCATCCTTGGCAGGCGCGTTCGGTGCATTGGTTGGCGCTTGCGGCGCTGGCGTTGCGGGGGCGGGTTGGCCAGGCGTTGCTGGCTCGGAAGTGCCCTGTTGTTGGCTCTGCACGCGCGGCGCGGGGCCAATATTGAACTCGCCGAAACTACCATCGCGGACCAGCCGATTGAGGCTGACCGTAATCTCCGGGTTACTCGCGTTCCAACTCGCGCCGATGTTTTGATTGCCTTCCCAGACAGCTCGATTGGTGCCATACGGATTGCGCAGTGTGATCAGGGCATCATTGGTTTGCGGGTCGCGCGACACCCCAACCACCATGTGAGCATGGCTTTCCATCAAGCCGTCCCGCACATCTCGGCCCTGCGTGGCCATCGAGACCGGCGGGCCGGTCGCCAGCGCTTGTTCCACTTCGGCATAGGCTTCCTCCACTCCCACCCTGGCGCCGCGAGACACCGCTCGGAACGGCGGCGGCTCCGGGCGCGTCACATGGTCGGGGCCGGTAGGAACCATGGGCGGTGCGTCGGGGTTTCGGATCTGCAGATTGCGGCCTGAGTCTCCGGTCAAAGCGTAGATGCCATCGGACAAGGAGCCGCCGCGAGTCACGCTACCAATGGTCTCGTAGCCCCGGTCAAGGTTGACTCGCCCCTGCGCGTCACGGCCATACAGTTCGGCGAATCCGGCTTCGATAACGGTCGGCCACAAGGGGCCAGTGCGCTCGCGATTGTTGTCGACCGTACCTCCACCTTCTTTGCTGATGTTGTGGCGAATATCCTCTTGGGACACCGTGATCGATTGCTGGATCGGGGTGCTCTGCCCTTGGCTTCTCTCCTGCGCATTCGGTGGGCGATAGAGCGTGACCGTGAAGTCCCCGGCCTCGGGATTGAACCGGATGGCGTCGCGAATACGATCTGGCTGCTGTTCGCCCAGCACACCCATCGGTGCCAGGAAATAGCAGTTATAGATCTCATCCTGACGGATATCCGAAACGCGCGGCCTACCATCCGCGCCATACAAATCTGCTGCGATGTACTGCCTGTGATCTCTACTCATACCTGATCTTCTATTCCGTAGATGGGTGTCAATTCAAAGCTTCCAAAAAAGCTAATTCTGCACAGGCAGGTTGGAAAAACACTGCTCGGTAGATTGGAGCGACCGAGTCAATCTTTGCGTCATTGACAGCACACGATGACCGGCGGTAGCTGGTCACTGGGTATCAGCTCAAGAAACCCCACTAAACGCTGCCCATCCATCTCGGGCACGGCGTCGCGGGCTATCACAAAGGCGATATACGTCGGCGACGAGCCGCGCGCCTTCGATGAGACCCAACTCGCCCGACGCTGGGACATCTCCGTCCGCACCCTGCAGCAGTGGCGA
>JANLSB010000733.1:0-5648 GCA_031362125.1 Lysobacterales bacterium
CGACTTCGCCGATCCCGCGCGCGATCTGTTTGGCCAGACGGGCCACCGAGCCGCCGCGGCTGTAATAGAGGACCAGTACTTCGGTCATGCGGATGTCCTGTAAACGATGCGGAAAGGGTACGGCAAGCGTCCGGGCCTGTCGCGATCCTGCCGGGATCGCCGAGTCCAGGCCGCGCGCCTGCCGCCGTCCGCCCTGCTAACCTTGGAAGATGTCTTCGCAGAACACGTCTCCACGGAACACGTTCGAACGCTGGTTCGCCCGCGCGCGGTCCCATACATGGGACCGTGCCCGCGCCGGAACCTTCTCCCGCTTCCTGTGGAAGCGCTTCCTGGACGATCATCTGTTCCAGGCCGCCGGCGCGCTGTCGTTCACCACCGCCTTCGCGATCGTGCCGCTGAGCATGGTGGTCTTCGGCATCCTCTCGGCGTTCCCCGTGTACGAGCAATGGAGCGCCCAGCTCAGCACCTACATCTTCTCGAACTTCGTGCCGTCCTCGGCGCGCTCGGTCGAATCCTATCTGATGGGTTTTTCCAAGAACGCCGGCAAGCTGACCGCGGTCGGCGTGATCGTGCTGGTGGTGTCGCTGCTGATCACGCTGACCAGCATCGAGGCCACGTTCAACCGGATCTGGCGCGTGCCGACGTCGCGGCCGAAGTTCGGTCGGGTGATGGTGTACTGGACGGTGATGACCTTCGGCGCGCTGCTGGCCGCTGCAAGTCTGGCCATGTCCGCGCGTTTTTTCGCACTGGCGATCTTCCAGACCCAACCGGGGCAGTGGCTGGAGTATTGGCTGCTGCGCGGCACGCCGACCGCGATTGCGTATCTGGTGCTGGTGGTGATCTACCGGGTGGTGCCGCATCGCACGATCCACTGGCGATACGCGGCGCTGGGCGCACTGCTCGCGGTTGTGCTGACCGAAGCGGTGAAACTGGCTGCGGGCTCTTACCTAGGCAGCTTCGGCACCTACGAGAAGATCTACGGCACGCTGGCGCTGATCCCGATCTTTCTGGGCTGGGTGTATTTCAGCTGGGTCGCGGTACTGCTGGGCGCATCGCTGGCCTCGTCGCTGTCGGCGTTCCGCTATCAGCCGGCGTCGCAGCGCCTGCCGCTGGGCTATGAACTCTACGGCCTGCTGCGTCTGATCGGCCGCTTCCACGAATCGCGCAGCCGCGGTAAAGGCCTGCATCTGGACGACATTCGCCAGCTCGAACCGATGCTCACCGATGCGCTCGTCCAGCACATGCTGCAGCAGCTGAGTGGGATCGGTCTGCTCAGCCGTGCCGAATCCGGCGAATGGCTGCTTGCGCGCGATCTCGACGATCTCAGCCTCGCCGAACTCTACGAAGCCTGTCATCTGCGGATTCCGACCGCCGAGGCCTGGCTTCCCGCACGCGACGACGCACTGGGCGAAGCCGCCATCGCCGCGCTCGATGAACTGCGCGTGCCGCTGCGCGATCTGCTGCGCAAGCCGGTTGCCTCAATCTACCGCAAGGATCACCAATGAAGTCCAGCCCCATCCTGTTGCCGTGCCTGTTGCTTGCGTTGACCGCGTGCAAACCCGAAGCGCCCGCACAAACGCCTGCGGCTGCAGAACCTGCCGCGAAGCCCGCCGCAGCGAAAGCACCTGCTGATACTGAAGCGTCGGTTTCCGACAAACCGACGCTCAAGATCGCGACCCTCGACGGCGCGCAGTACGATCTCGCCTCTAAACGCGGCGGCTGGGTGGTGGTCAATTTCTGGGCGACCTGGTGCGCGCCGTGCATCAAGGAAATGCCGGAACTGGATGCGTTCGACGCCGAGCGCAAGGACGTCGAAGTGATCGGCCTGGCGTACGAGGAGATCGCACTGGCGGACATGCGCGCCTTTCTCGAAAAGCGCCCGGTGAATTATCCGATCGCGCTGATCGACACCTACGATCCGCCGGCCGATTTCCCGACCCCGCGCGGCCTGCCGATGACCTACATCATCGCCCCGGACGGCAGTATCGCCAAAGAGTTCATGGGCCCGGTGACCCAGGCAGTACTCGCCGCCGTCATCGACGGCAAGGCCACCAAGGGCTGACGGCGGTGGCGGCCGCCCGCTTCTTCGTCAGCGGCAGCGTGCAAGGCGTCGCCTTCCGCGCGTACACACGGGCACAGGCGAACGCATTGGGCGTTCGTGGCCACGCCCGCAACCTTGTCGATGGCCGCGTCGAAGTGCTCGCTGTCGGCGATGCCGAGGCCATCGAGCGCCTCGCCGCGTGGCTGCAGCACGGCCCGCCGCTGGCACGGGTGGAGGCGGTGGTGCGCGCGCCTGCCGAGCCGGAGTACGACCCATTGGGGTTCATGATCGGCTGACCGCCCGTCGCTTGGCTGCCCGTCCGCAGCGACATGTCCTCATGACGCTGGGGAATTAGACCCGGCAGCGACCGTACGGCAACAATCCCTACGCGATGAATAGGGATTGCAGCGCCGGACATGTTGACCATGAAAGCCAAATACGCACTGCGCGCCATGAGCGAGCTCGCGCGCGCCGGCGATCAGCGGCTGCAGGCGCATGAACTGGCGGCACGCTGCCGCGCGCCGGGCAAGTTCCTGGAAACGATTCTGGTCGACCTGCGCAGCGCGGGATTCGTCGACAGCCGGCGCGGCCAGCATGGCGGCCATCTGCTGGCGCGTCCGCCCGAAGACATCATGATCGGTGACCTGATACGCGCGATCGACGGGCCGCTTGCGCCCGTGCGCTGCGCGAGCGTCACCGCCTATGAGCCGTGTCGCGATTGCCTCGATCCCGAAGTCTGTGCGTTGCGCAGTTTGATGCGCGAATCGCGCGACGCGCTGTCCCATGTCCTGGATCGCCGGAGCCTGCGCGATTTCGCCAGCGCCGATGCTCCGCACGCCGTGCAGCACTGACCGAGGTTGCCATGAAGGAACGAGACGCCCCGTCGCATCTGCGCTGTCGCGCCACGGTTGTCGATCCGTGGTTCGCCGGACGAGCCGTCGCATCCATCAGCGGACGCCAGCGCCGGGCATCGGCGTCGCCTGGCCTAACCATCTTTTTACGATCGCTCGTGCAGTCTGGGACCGCTTCGAACGGGTCGGTCGCAGACGTGCCCTGTATGCCGGCGTTGATGCGCTCGCATCTTTCGTCGGCATCGCCACGTCGTGCGCACTCGCCCAAGACATGGACGGTCGTTTTGAACAAGTCTCTGAACAGCAGCTTCAAATGGGAGGCGAATGACACGCGCGCCACGTTCGGGAGCGACGCCGATCGCAAAGACGAACACTCGATCTCCATCCGCGCGCAATTCCCATTCTGACCCGGAGCCCCGCATGCCTTCCGTCATCAAACCGCTGCTGCTCGGCCTGATCGTCGCAGGCATCGCCGCGATCGTACCCGGCCCGGCGCGCGCTGCCGAAACCGAGCTGCTGAACGTGTCCTATGATCCCACCCGCGAGTTCTACGCCGACCTCGACGCACGCTTCGCCGCGCAGTGGAAGCAGCAGACCGGCGAAACCCTGAAGATTCGCGCCTCGCACGGCGGCTCGGGTAAACAGGCGCGGTCGGTCATCGACGGCCTCGAAGCCGACGTGGTCACACTGGCGCTGTCGACGGACATCGATGCGATCGTGCAGAACGGCAAACTGCTGCCGCCGAACTGGCAATCGCGTCTGCCGCACAACAGTTCGCCCTATACCTCGACCATCGTGTTTCTGGTGCGCAAGGGCAATCCCAGGAAGATCCGCGACTGGGGCGATCTTGCCAGGCCGGGCGTCGCGGTCATCACCCCCAATCCCAAGACCTCCGGTGGCGCCCGCTGGAACTATCTGGGTGCGTGGGTCTGGGCCTCGAAGGAATTCCGTGACGGCGACAAGGTATTGAGATTCCTCAGCAAGCTCTTCAAGAACGTGCCGGTGCTCGACACCGGCGCGCGCGGCGCCACCACCACCTTCGTCGAACGCGGCATCGGCGATGTGCTGATCACGTGGGAGAGCGAAGCGCTGCTGACTCTCAATCAGAACGATACCCGCAGCAAGTTCGAGATCGTAGTGCCCAGCATCAGCATCAAGGCCGAGCCGCCGGTCGCCTGGGTCGACAAGAACGTCGCGAAGCACGGCACGCGCAAACAGGCGGAAGCCTATCTGCGCTATCTCTACAGCGAGGACGGGCAGCGTCTGGCCGTGAAACATTTCTATCGGCCTTCCGAACCCGACAAAGTACCGGCAGCCGATCTCGCGCGTTTCCCGGATCTGCCGATGGTGACCATCGACACCGCGTTCGGTGGCTGGAAGAAAGCACATGCGGTGCATTTCGCGGAAGGAAGTCTGTTCGACCGAATCTATCGATCGGGGCGATGAAGCGATGCCCATGATTGCGAACGCGCCGCCACAGCCACCATCGAGACATCGGCCATGACTGCGGTCATCGCCGCCAAGGTCGCGCGCGCCGTGCGTGCGCGCAATCCGTTGCCCGGATTCGGTCTGAGCCTTGGCCTCGGTCTGTCATGGCTGAGTCTGATCGTGTTGCTGCCGCTGTTGGCGCTGAGCGTGCGTGCGGTCGGGTTGGGCGCGGAAGGCTGGTTGCGCGCGCTGGGCGATCCGCGCGTGCAGGCGGCGCTGAAGTTGAGTTTCGGCGCGGCGCTGGTGGCCGCAGTCATTGCATCGCTGGTCGGCGCGCTGGTGGCGTGGGTGCTGGTGCGCTATCGCTTTCCGGGGCGCCGACTGCTCGATGCGCTGGTCGACCTGCCGTTCGCGCTGCCGACCGCCGTGGCCGGCATCGCACTCACCGCGATCTATTCCAGCAACGGTTGGATCGGACGCTGGCTGGAACCGCTCGGACTGAAGATCGCCTACACCCCGATTGGTATCGTGCTGGCGCTGATCTTCATCGGCCTGCCGTTCGCGGTGCGTACAGTACAGCCGCTGCTGGAATGTCTCGGCCGCGAACAGGAAGAAGCGGCGGCGTCGCTCGGTGCGTCACGGCTCACCGCGCTGCGTCGGGTGATCTTTCCAGAACTGCTGCCCGGGCTGTTGACCGGATTCTCGCTGGCCTTCGCGCGCGGTCTGGGCGAATACGGCTCGGTGATCTTCATCGCCGGCAATCTGCCCTACAGGACCGAGATCGCGCCGCTGCTGATCACGATCCGCCTGGAGGAATACGACTACAACGCAGCGATCGCGCTGGCCGCGCTGCTGCTGGCCGCGTCGTTTCTGTGTCTGCTGGCGATCAATGCGATTCCGCTGCTGTTCGCGCACGAGCGCAGGAAAGGAAAACGCGATGAACGATGATCTGCTGCGCGAGCCGGCGTGGGTGCGCTGGGGCTTGATCCTGCTGGCGGTCGGTACGATGGCGCTGCTGGTGCTGCTGCCGCTGCTGATGGTGCTGTCGGCGGCGTTCGGCGACGGCTTTCGCGCGTGGTGGGCGGCACTGAGCGAACCCGACGCACGCGCGGCGCTGTCGTTGACGCTGTTCACGGTCGCGATCGTGCTGCCGGTCAACGCGATCTTCGGTACGCTGACCGCGTGGGCGCTGGCGCGGTTCGAGTTTCGCGGCAAGCGCGTGCTGCTGTCGTTGATCGATCTGCCGTTCGCGGTGTCGCCGGTGGTTGCCGGCCTGTGTCTGGTGCTGCTGTTCGGGTCGCACGGCTGGTTCGCGTCGTTGTTGCAGG
>JANLSB010000739.1:0-3555 GCA_031362125.1 Lysobacterales bacterium
GTGCAAAAGGCCGATTGTGATCGGTCACAGGATTTCACAGACGACCTACCGTATCGTCACCAGGCTAGGCCTGCTCAAGACCCGCTACATCAGCCTGCCGAACGTACTGGCGGACGCGCCGCTCATTCCCGAACTGCTGCAGGACGATTGCACCCCGCCCAAGCTCGCGGCGTCCTGCCTCCGCTGGTTCGGCCAGCCACAGATGGTGGATGCGCTGCTGCCGCGCTTCATCGAGATCCACGCACAGTTGCGGCACGATGCGTCCGCGCGTGCGGCGGATGCGGTCGCCGAACTCCTCTCATCGACACCAAGCGACACCTCGCCCGTCTCCATCGCATCATGAGCAGACGCATGGCGCCACGCGACGCGAGTCCCGGTGGCCTGTTCGAAGATCCGTCCATGGCCACCACGCGCATGCTGCGCATCGCAGGCGTCGACGAAGCCGGTCGCGGCCCACTGGCTGGTCCGGTCGCGGTGGCGGCCGTCATTCTCGATCCACGGCATCCGATCGAAGGCTTGAACGATTCGAAAAAACTGAGCGAAGCCCGACGCGAAGCGCTGTATCCGCTGATCGTCGAACGTGCGCTGGCGTGGCGGATCGAATTTGTCGAATCCGACGAGATCGACCGGCTCAACATCCTGCAGGCGACGCTCATCGGCATGCGCCGCGCGCTCGAAGGGCTATCGCTGCCTGCGGACGCGGCGCGCATCGACGGCAACCGGCTGCCGCAGGGCCTGCCCTGCCCAGCGGAAGCGCTGATCGGCGGCGATGCGATCGAACCGTCGATCATGGCCGCGTCTATCCTCGCGAAAGTCGCGCGCGACCGAAGAATGCTCGAACTGCATGCGCTGTATCCGCACTACGGCTTCGACCGGCACAAGGGCTATCCGAGCCCGGCACATCTCGCCGCGCTGTCGGAACATGGGCCGTGTCCGGAACATCGGCGGAGTTATGCGCCGGTGCGGGCACTGCTCGACCTCAATCACGGCCAGTAAAGCCAGCGAGCGACTTGTCGGTTGTCGAAAGTCAGATGCAGCGGCCAGCGCGCTTCGCACGGCAAGCCCGAAGCTTCGCGGTGGTCCAGCGCCTCGGTGCATTTCACCGGGCTGGTTGGCATCATTGTTCCCTGACCGGAACATCGATCGCCGCAGGCCCTGAAACGGCGCCGTCAAGCCTTGCCGGAACGCCCCCCGCAACCTAACCTGCTGGGCTGTGATTCCCGGCCCGCCGATGTCCTCCCGCTTCGTCCATCTCCACCTGCACAGCGAGTACTCGCTCGCCGACTCGACGATCCGGATTCCGGAGCTCGTCGGCCGCTGCGTGACGCAGGGGCAGCCGGCGGTGGCGATGACCGACCGCAACAACCTGTTCGCGCTGGTCAAGTTCTACAAGGCCGCCGAGGGTGCGGGCGTCAAGCCGATCGCCGGCGCCGACATCAGCGTCGCGGACGGCGACGAGACGCCCTGGAAGCTCACCCTGCTCTGCCGCGACCGCAGCGGCTATCTGTCGCTGTCCCGGCTGCTCAGCCGAGCGTGGATGGAAGGCCAGCGCCACGACGGCGTGATGGTCCGGCCGCAGTGGCTGCAGGAGGCCAACGCCGGGCTGTTCGCGCTCGCCGGCCGCCACAGTCAGGCCGGACAGTTGCTCGCCGGCAACCGCCCCGATCTCGCGCTTCAATCGCTGGCCGACTGGCAGCAGCATTTCGACGACCGCTTCCACCTGGAGCTCACCCGCTGCGGCTTCGAGGCCGAAACGCCGTTCAACGCCTTCGCGCTGCATGCAGCCGCCGAACGCGGCCTGCCGGTCGTCGCCAGCAACGACGTGCGCTTCCTCGATGCCGACGGCTTCGAGGCGCACGAGGCGCGGGTCTGCATCTCGTCCGGTCGCGTGCTCGATGATCCCAAACGCCCGCGCGACTACACCGCGCAGCAATATCTGAAGACCACCGATGAGATGGCGGCGCTGTTCGCGGACGTGCCGGACGCCATCGACAATGCGGTCGATCTCGCCAAACGCTGCAATCTCGAACTCTCGCTCGGCAAGTATTACCTGCCGGCGTTCCCGGTGCCGAGCGACCACACGCTGGACAGCTGGATCCGCAAGGAAGCGCGCGACGGTCTCGAAAAACGTCTGCAGAAATATCCGATTGCGCCAGGCCACGACCGTGCGAGCTACGACGCGCGACTTGAGATCGAGCTGGGCGTCATCGTCTCGATGGGCTTCCCCGGCTACTTCCTGATCGTTGCGGACTTCATCAACTGGGCAAAAGCGCACGGCATTCCGGTCGGCCCCGGTCGCGGCTCGGGCGCAGGCTCGCTGGTCGCGTGGGCGCTGGGTATCACCGACCTCGATCCGCTGCCCTACGACCTGCTGTTCGAGCGCTTCCTCAACCCCGAGCGCGTGTCGATGCCCGACTTCGACATCGACTTCTGCATGGACCGACGCGACGAGGTGATCGACTATGTCGCCGCGAAGTACGGGCGCGACCGGGTCAGCCAGATCATCACCTACGGCACGATGTCGGCGAAAGCGGTGGTGCGCGACGCCGGCCGCGTGCTGGGCTATCCGTACGGCTTCGTCGATGGCATCGCAAAACTCATCCCGCTGCAGCCGGCCGATCCGCTGTCGCTGGAGGACGTGCTCGGGCGCAGCGAGAAGGCCAAGAAGGACCCGGACCGCGCGATCGGCGAATTCGTCGAGCGCTACAACACCGAGGACGATTTCCGCGATCTGATCGATCTGGCGCTGGAACTCGAAGACCTCACCCGCAACGCCGGCAAACACGCCGGCGGCGTGGTGATCGCGCCGGAACCGCTGTCGGACTTCTGCCCGCTGTTCGCCGAACACGACGGCCACGGCGGCGGCAAGAATCCGGTGACCCAGTTCGACAAGGACGACGTCGAAACGATCGGCCTGGTGAAGTTCGACTTCCTCGGCCTGCGGACGCTCACGATCATCGACTGGGCGGTGAAGGCGATCAACATCCGCCGCGCGCAGAAGGGCGAGGCACCGCTCGACATCACCGATTTGCCGCTCAACGACAAAACAAGCTACGAACTTTTCGCGCGCGGCGACACCGTGGCGGTGTTCCAGTTCGAGTCTCGCGGCATGCGCGAACTGCTCAAGCGCGCGAAGCCCGACACCTTCGAAGACATCATCGCGCTCGCCGCGCTGTTCCGGCCAGGTCCGCTGGGCTCGGGGATGGATCGCGAATGGGTGGACCGCAAACACGGCCGCACCGAGGTGAGCTATCCGCACCCCGCGCTGGAACCGGTACTGAAGCCGACCTACGGCGTGATCGTGTACCAGGAACAGGTGATGCAGATTGCGCAGGTGCTGGCCGGCTACTCGCTGGGCGGCGCCGACCTGCTGCGGCGCGCGATGGGCAAGAAAAAAGCCGAGGAAATGGCCAAGGAACGCGCCAAGTTCGAGGCCGGCTCGGCCGAACGGGGCGTCGACCCACGCACGGCAACGCAGATCTTCGACCTGATGGAGAAATTCGCCGAGTACGGCTTCAACAAGTCGCACTCGGCCGCTTATGCGCTGGTCGCCTA
>JANLSB010000778.1:0-3737 GCA_031362125.1 Lysobacterales bacterium
GGTGCGGCGCAGGCCGGTGTCCTTGATCGGCTCGTGCGCATTGATCGCGACGCGATGCTTCGCCGCCGCCTGCACCACGCGCAGGTGGTGGTTGCTCATGAACTGGCTCTCGTGCCATTCGCGCGACACCGGGTCGCCAAGTTGATCCTGGCGTTCGATCTGGCCGGCGTCGCAGACATAGCCGGTCTTCACCGCGTCGATGCCCAGGCGCTCGAACAAGGCAAATGCGTGGTCCATCTGCCGTTCGTAGTGACTGACCGCGCACGCGGTTTCGTGGTGGCCGATCAGATGCACGCCCTTGGACTTCGCATAGGCGGCCAGACCTTCCAGATCGTAGTCCGGTGTGGGTTTGCTGAAGTCGAAATCCCAGCCGTTGGCGAACCAGTCGCCGTCCCAGCCGGTATTCCAGCCTTCCACCAGCACGCCGCGGAAGCCGTATTTCGCGGCGAAGTCGATGTGGCGCCTGGTGTTCGCGGTGGTCGCGCCGTGTTTCGGCCCGGTAGCCCAGGTCTGCACGTCGAGATGCATCGCCCACCACACGCCGACATACTTGGACGGCTTGAACCAGCTCACGTCGCCGAGCTTGTTCGGCTCATTGAGATTGAGGATCAGGTTGGACTCGACCAGTCCACCGGCGCGGTCGGCGATCTGCACGGTGCGCCACGGCGTGGTGAACGGCGTGCGGCGCACGACTTTCGCCGGGCTGCCGGGCGTCAGCGCGGCGCGCAGTACGCCACCATCGCCCTTCGCGAGATTCATGCCCGCGTAATCCACCAGCGCCGCCTCGTGCAGCGTGAGATGGATGCCGTCGTCGGTGCGCAGCGTGATCGGCGTCTGCGCCACGCCCACTTCCGCCAACGGCGTGCGGCTGTAGAGGTATTCCTCTCGGTTCCACTCGAACGCCGGAATCCACCACGCGGTCGCCGGCCTGGCGATCGCGAATTCGGTCAACTCTTCCTCGATCTGCACCTCGTCCATGGCCGGCTGCTTCGGAAATTCGTAGCGGAAGCCGACGCCGTCGTCGAACACGCGGAACACCATATCGAAACGGCGGCGGTCGTGGTCGCGCTCGACGAACGTCGCGCGCAGTTCGTTGTAATGGTTGCGGACGAAGCGGCGCTCGCCCCAGGGCTGTTCCCAGGTCTCGTCGAAGCTGCGCGCCGATTGCGTGTCCAGGGTGATACCGCGCAATAACTGGCGCCCGTTGCGCAGGATGAAACCGAGCCGGGAATCGCCGATCAGCGGCTGGCCGTTGCGTGCCACGCGATAGGCCAGCCGGCCTTCGCCGCTGAGATCCAGCGCCACCTTGAGCGTACCGTCGGGCGACGCCACTTCGGCGACGGTCGCGGCAGATGCAGGGCCGGCGATCCACGCTGCTGCGTACAGCACACACGCCGCACCGATGCTGTGCGGGATGGAATCGGAGCGGGGTGTACGCATGACGGATCCTGGTTGAAGGCGATTGGAGCAGAGACATCGGAGCAGAGACATCAGAGCAGAAACATCAGCACATCCCGAATGGAGCGGTGTCGAAAAGCCGGTGCGCCAGGGCGCACCCTATGACACTACGTTCGGGACGATAGATCATGGGACGACATAGACCACCGCCGATCTTGCCGGAATCGTGAAGCGGCCGCTGCGCGCGTCGTAGTGCGCCTCACGCACCGGTCGCGTATCGGCAGCATCCGATGCACGCTGCACCGGATGCAAGGCATACGCTTTCCCCTTTTCTTCCGGCAGCGCAAGCGTCTGCATTTCAGGCGATACATTCAGGAAATACAGGACTTCCCTGAAGCCGGCCCCGGCATAGCCCGCACCATCGAGATGCGCGGCGATGACCACCGGATTCTGTTCAGGGCCGACATTGCGGAACGTCAGCCGCGTTTCCACATCGTTCGCCGTGCGCATGCGGAACAGGGTCGAGCTGCCGCGGATCTTCAGCATGTCGTTGAAGGCATCGCGCATCCACACGATGTCCTCGGAACGCGGCTTGATCGAGGCGTCCGCCAGCACCGGCTTGAGCAACGCCCAGTCCTTGCCGTTGTCTCGCGCCGGCGGCAATCCGGCGCCGAAGCCGTTGTCGGTGTAGGTCCAGTCGAGGCGATTGAACCAGTCGCCGGAATCGTAACTGTTGCGGTCGAGCGATTTGGAGCGCAGCACTTCCATGCCGGCGTGGTAGTAGACGATGCCCTGACTGAAAGCGACGAACGCCGCGCCGAGCAGCTGCACGCGGGCACGGTCTTCGCGCGATGTGTCGCGCGGCAGCTTCAGCGCGAAGATATCGAACAGGGTCGGGTTGTCGTGATTCTCGACGTAGTTGACGACTTCACCCGGTTGCGTGGCGTAGCCGGCCGGTTGTCCCGCGTAGTCGATGTCGGCAAGCCGCTTGGTTTCACCGACGAACGTGGTCATGCGCACATCGCGCAGCGTGCCGGCGAGTCCGATCCGCGCCATGTCCGCTGCGCGCAACAGCGCTTCGCGTTGATCCTTGCCACTGCCGTCAGCGAGCGTATTCATCGCATTAGGTGCGTAGCCCAGACCGCTGAGCAGGCCCTGCGCGAGCAGCGCCTCGCCGCTGTCGCAGCAGCCGCCGCCGCGCAGTGCGTCGCGGGCCCGGTCGCTGAATGTTGCGATGCCGCTGCCGTTCAACGACAACTGCGAGGCCTGCACGAAGCGCGCGCCGTTGGCGATCTCGCCGAAGTTCCAGCCTTCGCCGATCAGCGGAATGTGGCGGCCAGCGGCGGTGTCGACCGCTTTCTGCAGCCGTTCCATCGCGTTGCGCGGTTGGTGGCCCATCAGGTCGAAACGGAACGAGTCGATGCGGTAGTGCTGCGCCCACAATGCGGCCGATTCGATCATCAGCTTCGCCATCATCCGGTGTTCGGTGGCGGTGTTCTCGCAGCAGGTGGAGCGTTCGATTTTGCCGTTGGCGTCGAGCCGCTGGTAATAGCCGGGGACGATGCGATCGAGCACCGAGGTCGGCGCCTGGCCTGCGGTCGTGGTGTGGTTGTAGACCACGTCCATGCCCACGCGCAGCCCGGCGGCGTGCAGCGCCTGCACCATCGCGCGGAACTCGCGCACCCGGCCGGCGCCGTCGTCGGGATCGGTGGCGTAGCTGCCTTCCGGCACGTTGAAGTGATACGGGTCGTAGCCCCAGTTGAAACAGTCTTTCGCCGCCACCGCGCTGGAAGCGGCCTGCTGCGCTTCGCTGTCGGGCGCCGCCGCTGGAATCGTCGGGGTCACGCAGCCGAGCTCGGGAATCGTGGCGATGTCGAACACCGGCAGCAGATGCACGTCGGTCATGCCGGCCTTGCCGAGCGCACGCAGATGACGCATGCCGGCCGTATCGGTCTCGGTGAAGGCCAGATACTTGCCGCGCCACGTCGGACGCACGGTTTTGTCGCCGATCGAAAAATCGCGCACATGCAGTTCGTAGATCGTCATGTCGGTGGGCGACGCCAGCGGCGCGGGGCGTGATGCATCGTCCCAGCCTTCTGGCTTGGTCGAAGCGTCATCGAGGTCGAGCGCTACGCTGCGCTTCGAGTCTGCGGTCAATCCGACCGAATACGGATCGGTGACGCGATTGCGGACGATGCCGACGCCGGTAACGAACACGTCGACGAGATAGGCGTAATGCTGGCCGTGCAGCGCGTCGGGCAGATCCAGCGTCCACACGCCGGTGGCATCGTCGCGACGCGCCGGAAAGGTGCGCGTGCTGACCGAGGGACTGGTCGAGG
>JANLSB010000428.1:0-7577 GCA_031362125.1 Lysobacterales bacterium
CTGAGCGCGCACTCGACGCTGCCACCCGGCTGCTGCAGGCGGGCGCGCAGATGGTCAAACTCGAAGGTGCTGGTCCGCACAAGCTCGAAGCGATCCGGTTTCTGGTCGAACGCGAGATCCCGGTCTCCGCGCATCTGGGCCTGACACCGCAGTCGGTGCTGCGTTTCGGCGGTTTCAAGGTCCAGGGGCGCGATGAACGCGCCGCTGCCAAGCTGTGCGAAGACGCGCGCCTGGTCGAAGAGGCGGGCGCCTCGCTGCTGGTGCTGGAATGCGTTCCGACCGCGCTGGCGCAGACCATCACCGCCGCCAGCGCGATCCCGACCATCGGCATCGGCGCCGGTCCGCACTGCGACGGTCAAGTGCTGGTGCTGCACGACATGCTGGGTCTCGACAGCGGCCATCGCCGCCCGAAATTCGTCAAGGACTTCCTGGCCGAGGGCGGCTCGATCGCAGGTGCGGTGCAGGCGTATTGCGCCGCCGTACGCGATGGCGCGTTCCCCGATGCCGAACACGCCTACCAATAATCCTCCGGCATCGAGATGATCGAAACCATCACTGAACTCGCGCTGCTGCGCGAACGCATCCTCGGTTGGCGCCGCGAAGGCCTGCGCATCGGCTTTGTGCCGACCATGGGCAATCTGCACGCCGGGCACTATTCGCTGCTCGCGCTGGCGCGGCAGCATGCGGACCGGATCATTTCCAGCGTGTTCGTCAATCCGACCCAGTTCGGGCCGAACGAGGACTTCACGCGTTATCCGCGCACGCCGGAAGCCGATACCAGTGGGCTCGAAGCCGCCGGCTGCGACGCGCTGTGGCTGCCGACGGTGGAATCGATGTATCCGTTCGGCGTGGGGCTCGCGGTGCGCATGCGCGTGCCGGGTGTGGCCGACGTGCTGGAAGGTGCGCATCGTCCAGGGCATTTCGATGGCGTTTGCACTGTGGTCGCGCGGCTGTTCAATCAGGTGCAGCCGGATGTGGCCGCGTTCGGCAAAAAAGACTTCCAGCAGCTCGCGGTGATCCAGCAGATGGTGACCGATCTGGCCTATCCGCTGGCGCTGCTGCGCGGCGAGATCGTGCGCGAAACCGACGGTCTGGCGATGAGTTCGCGCAACCAGTACCTGTCCGCAGTGGATCGGGTGGTCGCCGCCGAGATCCACCGCACGCTGATGGAGATGCGTGCGCAGCTGCTGGCGGGGGTATCGCGCGCATCGGTCGAAGCCGGCGCCGCGCTGCGTCTGGGCGAGGGCGGCTTCTCGGTGGACTACGCCGCGATCCGTACGCCGGATCTGGCCGAACCGGACATCGAGCCGGCGCGCTATGCCGTGTCCGGTCCGCGCGTGGCGCTGATCGCGGCTCGGCTCGGTCGCACGCGGCTGATCGACAACCTGGAATTCACGCTCGGCTGAGATGCTTGTCGCATCGATGCCGTGGTTTCGTATGCATCGGCGGCAGATGTCGCCGATCTGGCAAGATCGGGCACACGCATCCGCTGTCTTCCGTCACGAGCCTCCCATGTCCGACACTACTTTCGATACGCTGTCTGCGCACGCAGAGCGCCTGCGGCAAACGCCGATTTCGCGCTTGATCGCCGAGGATGCAGGGCGCCCGCAGGATTTCGCTCTGCGCGTCGGCCCGCTTTACGCCAGCTTCGCCCGCCAGCATTACGATCGCCCGGCGCTCGATGCATTGTTCGCGATCGCCGAGGCGGCGGATCTGGCATCGGCGGTCCGCCGGCTGTTCGACGGTCATCCCGTCAACGCCACAGAAGGCCGTGCTGCGCTGCACACAGCGCTGCGCAGCGATCTCTCCGATGTCGTTCACGTCTGTGAAGCCTCCGCGCAGGCGCGCGCCGCGCGCGCAGACATGGCGGCGATGGTCGATGCGCTGCTCGCTTCCGGCGTGACCGACGTGGTCAGCATCGGCATCGGCGGCTCCGATCTCGGCCCGCGTCTCGTTGCCGATGCGCTGAGCGATGGCGACGGCGGCGCGCGTCTGCGCGTGCATTTCGTCTCCAATGTCGACGGCAACGCGGTGCGTCGTACGCTGGCGAAGCTCGACCCTGCGCGCACCGCGGCGATCCTGATTTCCAAGACTTTCGGTACCCAGGAAACCCTGCTCAACGGCACCATAGTCCGCGATTGGCTGCAGAACGACAGCCGCGTGTTTGCAGTCAGCGCAAATGTGAAGCGCGCCGCCGATTTCGGCATCGACGAAAGCCGCATCCTGCCGATGTGGGACTGGGTGGGCGGCCGCTATTCGCTGTGGTCGGCGGTGGGTTTTCCGATTGCGCTCGCCATCGGCATGGAGGGCTTCGAGCGTCTGCTCGCCGGTGCGGCCGACATGGACGCACATGTGCTCGCGACGCCGCTGCGCGACAACGTCGCGGTCTGGCACGCGCTGACCGCGATCTGGAACCGCAATGCGATGCACGCAGGCGCGCAGGCGGTGCTGCCCTACGACGAACGTTTGCGATTGTTGCCGAATTATCTGCAGCAGCTGGTGATGGAAAGCCTCGGCAAATCCGCGCGTCTGGATGGCGCGGCGCTGGTTGGCCATACCGTGCCGGTGTGGTGGGGCGGGGCGGGCACCGATACCCAGCACAGTTTTTTCCAGGCGCTGCATCAGGGCACGCAGATCGTGCCGGCCGATTTCATCGGCGTGATCCGCGCCGATCACGCACACGAAAGCAATCATGCGGCGTTGCTCGCGAATCTGCTGGCGCAGACCGAGGCCTTCGCCAACGGCCAGGCCAGCGACGACCCTCATCGCGCCTACGCCGGCAACCGGCCGAGCACGCTGTTGTTGCTGGACGTGATGACGCCCGAGTCGCTGGGCGCGCTGATCGCGCTGTACGAACACAGCGTCTATCTGCAGTCGGTGCTGTGGGGCATCAATGCGTTCGACCAGTTCGGCGTGGAACTCGGCAAGCAGGTTGCGAACAAGCTGCTGCCGGCGCTGCAGGGCGAAGCCGAAGCGGACGATCCGGTGACGCGGGCGCTGCTGACCGAAATACGGCTGCACTTGCAAACATCATAGGGTGCGCGTGTCGCGCACCTTTATCTTGATCGCCGCGAGAAACCGGTGCGCGACACGCGCACCCTATGCGTGATGTTGCTTCAACGCCCACTCGACATGCTCGAGTACCATCGCGTCGTCGATTTCTCTATTCGATTCCAGCGCAGCGATCACTTCGGGCGTCGTCGGCGCATTGCCCAGCGCGATCGCGAGATTGCGCATCCAGCGCGCATAGCCGCTGCGGCGAATCGGCGAGCCTTCGGTGCGCTGCAGGAATTCGCCCTCGGTCCATGCGAAGAGATCGATCAGCGTAACGTTGTCCAGATCGTTTCGCGCACGAAAATCAGGTTCGTCGGTGGTCTTGGCGAACTTGTTCCACGGGCAGACCAACTGGCAGTCATCGCAGCCGAAGATGCGGTTGCCGATCAGCGGTCGCAGTGCCTCGTCGATGCTGCCCTCATGTTCGATAGTGAGATAGGCGATGCAGCGCCGCGCGTCCAGCCGATACGGCGCGACGATGGCCTGTGTGGGGCAGATGTCGATGCAGCGCACGCAGGTGCCGCAGTGCGCGCTGGCCGGCGGATCGATCGGCAGCGGCAGGTCGACGTAGAGTTCGCCGAGGAAGAACCACGAGCCGCCGTCCTTGTCGATCAGACAGGTGTGCTTGCCGATCCAGCCGAGTCCGGCGTTGCGCGCCAGAGCACGCTCCAGTACCGGCGCGGAATCCACGAACACGCGATAACCGAACGGGCCGATCTCGTCGGCGACGCGCTCGGCGAGTTTCTGCAAGCGGTTGCGCATCAGCTTGTGATAGTCGCGGCCCAGTGCGTAGCGGGCGACGTAGGCGCGTTCGCTGTCGTCGAGCGTGGCCCAGGCCTCGTCCGCATCGCGGCCGTAATCCAGCCCCACCGAAATCACCCGCAGCGTGCCCGGCACCAGCTCCGCCGGGCGGCTGCGTTTGTCGCCGTGCTGCGCCATCCACGCCATCGAGCCGTACAGTCCCTGCGCCAGCCAGTCCTGCAGATGCGTTTCATCTTCGCCAAGCTCGACATCGGCGATGCCGCAGCGCTGGAAGCCGAATTCGCCCGCAAACGTCTTGATCCGCGCAGCGAGGCCGCTCAGGTCCAGTGTGGAGCGGTCGATGTCGGTGCTCGGGTTCACACGCCGAGTATAGAATCCGCGCATGCGTATGACGTCCCTCCATGACCTGCCGAAGCTGTACCGGAGCGGTGCGGTCCGTGCCGCCGAGCAGGTAGCGATGACACGGTTCGGCCTGGATGAAGACGACCTGATGGCGCGTGCCGGGCTCGCCGCCTGGCGATTGCTGTTGGACCGTTGGCCCCAGGCGCTGCGGATCGGCATCGTCTGCGGCCCCGGCAACAACGGCGGCGACGGTTATGTGCTGGCCGAACTGGCGCGCAGTTCCGGGCGTCATGTGTTCGTGCTGCGCCTGAATGACCAGGTGAAGCCGGGTGCGTCCGCGCGCGCCGCCGACGCCTATCTGCAGGCGGATGGAGAGGTGGCGACATTCATCGTCGACGACGCGTTGCCGCAGGTCGATGTCTGGGTGGATGCGCTGTTCGGTATCGGCCTGCATCGTGGACTGGAAGGCGCCGCCGCAGACATCGTGTCCGCGCTCAATCAGGATCGCAGCTCGCCGGTACTTGCATTGGACGTCCCCTCCGGCGTCGACGCCGACACCGGATTCCACGATGGTCTGGCGGTACGCGCCGATGTCACCTTGAGCTTCATCGCCGGCAAGCCGGGGCTGTATACAGGCCGTGGCCGCGAGTCGGCGGGGGAGGTGGTGATCGAGACCCTTGGGCTGGCCGATCACGTATTCGACGATCTCGAACCGGCCGCGCGCATCGCACGTCCGGATGCACTGCCGATGTGGTTCAAGCCACGCGCACGCAGCGCGCACAAGGGGCATTTCGGGACGGTGCTGTGCATCGGCGGCGACCATGGCTTCGGCGGCGCGATCGCGCTCTGTGCGGAAGCCGCGCATCGTGCCGGTGCCGGGATGGTCAGCGCGGCGACCCGCGCCGGGCACGTGCCGGTATTGCTCACGCGCTGCCCGGAAACCATGGCGCGCGCGGTCGACGCTGCTGGAGAGCTGCAGGCCCTGTTCGACAAGGCCAGCGTCGTTGCCATTGGCCCGGGTCTCGGCGGCAGCGAATGGAGCGCAGCGATGCTGTACGCCGCGCTCGACGCGGGCAAGCCGCTGGTACTCGACGCCGATGCGCTGAACGCGCTGGCGCGACGCGATGCGTTTGCGCTCGCCAATGCTGTGCTCACGCCGCATCCGGGCGAGGCTGCGCGATTGCTGGGCTCGGATCCGGCCGAGGTCGAGCGCGACCGTATCGTTTCCGCACGTCGGCTCGCGGCGCGCTACGACTGCGTCGTGGTGCTCAAGGGGGCCGGCACGGTGGTCATGGCGCCCGGCGAAATCCCGGTGATCATCGACGCCGGCAACCCCGGCATGGCTGCCGGCGGCATGGGCGATGTATTGACCGGTGTGATCGCGGCAGTAGTCGCGCAGCGTGGGCAATCGCATTTCGAGGCCGCGATCTGCGGTGCGCTGCTGCACGCGGCTGCGGGCGACGCCGCTGCGCGCGACGGCGGCGAACGCGGGCTGCTGCCGTCGGATCTGTTTCCGCAACTGCGCCGTCTCGCGAATCCGGTATCGAGCCCATGAGCGACTCGACCATGCACAACCCGGTCATGCTGTATCTGGGCGATCCCGAAGCGACCGAGCGCTTGGCGCATGCGCTCGCGCATACAGCGCCGACACCGGCCGTGGCGCATCTGCAGGGCGATCTGGGCGCAGGCAAATCCACGCTCGCGCGCGGCTGGCTGCGTGCGCTGGGGGTGACCGGCGCGATCCGCAGCCCGACCTACACGCTGGTCGAGCGCTATCCGGTGCCGGCAGGCGAGGCGCTGCACCTCGATCTTTATCGAATCGGCGACGGCGCCGAACTGGAATTCCTAGGGCTGGATGATACCGATGCGGCGCTGT
Source organism: Lysobacterales bacterium (assembly GCA_031362125.1). Classification (GTDB taxonomy): domain Bacteria; phylum Pseudomonadota; class Gammaproteobacteria; order Xanthomonadales; family Xanthomonadaceae; genus Lysobacter_I. The sequence continues at coordinate 6,035 of JANLSB010000428.1, forward strand.
GGCTGGTCGAATGGCCGGAGCGGGGGGGCGGTTCGTTGCCTGCCGCGGATCTGCGGGTGGGATTGGTGATCGAGGGCCTTGGCCGTCGCTGCGAGCTGATGCCGCTCACCCGGCAGGGGCGAGACTGGTTGGATCGAATCGCTGTCCGGCAGTGGCTTGCGGCCCCTTGCTGAACCGTAAGCACAGGAAGTTCTGGCAGGTGACGGATTATTAAGGGAAAAACGCTTGAAAAATTTCCCGGCGGGTGATTGACTATCGGCCATGCGCGTGAAGGGGACCACCATCCAGCAAGTCATCTTGGGCCTGGCTCTACTGGCAGGGCTGTGCTGGAACCTTGCGCAAGCCAATGAAATCAATGGTTTGCAGTTGAGCGACGGCGCCACCGGTACCCGTGCCGAATTGCAGTTGCAGGGCGATGTCGCGTTCCGCACGATGACCCTCTCCAATCCCGACCGCTTCGTGGTCGATCTTCCGGATACTTCGACGGGCCGCACGCTGCAGTTGCCGGCCGCCATCGGTGTGATCAAAGCCGTGCGCAGCGGCAAGCCGGCGGCAGGAACCACCCGGATCGTTTTCGATCTTGCTTCGCCCGTTGCTCCGCTCAAACCACGCCTGGAGCATGGTGCCGACGGCGTCCGTCTTGTGCTGGAATGGCCGGGCGACGGCGCCAGGCCGCTCGCTGCAATCCCTGCAGCGACGCCGGTCATGCCGCCCGTCGCGACGACAGTGGCACCCGCATCGAACAACGCAGCACCTGCTCCCGCGACAATCGTCGGCTTGCCGGGCGCATCGGCGTCGCAAACCCCGTCTGTCGTAGTCGGCAAGCTGCTGCCTGCCACGTCACCCGTCAGTCCGGCGCCTTCGACCCCCAAACCCGTCGCAACCATCGTCTTGCCCGCACCTGCAGCCGGTGTGACGGCCAAGCCTGCCCAAACGATCGCCAAGCCCGCCATTGCGATGGTCGAGCCACCCGCTGCGGCAAACAAGTCCCTGCAGGATCTGCGCACCGGCACGCGGCCGCTGATCGTCGCCATCGATGCGGGCCACGGCGGGCAGGATCCCGGCGCCATCGGCCCAAGCGGCAAGCGCGAAAAGGACGTGACCCTCGCCATCGCCCGCGAACTGGCCCGGCAGATCAACGCCACGCCCGGCCTGAAAGCCTTCCTCACCCGCGACAGCGACATGTTCCTGTCGCTGCCGAAGCGCGCGCATCTCGCGCGTTCGGCGAAAGCCGACATGTTCATTTCGATCCATGCCGACGCCGCCGAAAACCGCGCCGCCAAGGGCTCTTCGGTCTAGGTGCTGTCGCTGCGCGGCGCGTCGTCGCAGCGCGCGCGCTGGCTCGCCGACAAAGACAACGCCGCCGATCTGATCGGCGGCGCCGGCGCGCACAAGCCCGACAACACGCTGGCGTCGGTGTTGCTCGATCTCACCCAGAGCGGTCAGATGAAGGCATCGGAGGACGCCGCCGGTCACGTGCTTTCGGGCCTGAAGGACATCGGCAATAACCACAAGCCCGGGATCGAGCGCGCCAACTTCGCGG
>JANLSB010000780.1:0-1523 GCA_031362125.1 Lysobacterales bacterium
GGATCGCGGTGAATTGATCGGGCGAGATCGCATGGAAAGGACAGGACCGCTGGAACGCTTTCGCTTCAAACAGGTCAATGCACACGCCCGACGCCATCGCAACAATGCGCCCGCATTCCGCGACTTCATGTTCACATGACCGATCGATGACAGGCTACGCTCACGCATGAACTCCCTCACATGAACCCCATTCTCCGCTGGTTCCACCAACTCGGCTCGCCGCCATACTTCGACCGCTTCGCTGCGCGTTGGGCGCCGTGGTGCTTCGGTCTGGGGCTGTTGGTGATGCTCTGGGGCGGTTGGCAGGGCCTGTTCGTGGCACCGGCCGATTACCAGCAGGGCGACAGCTTCCGGATCCTCTACATCCACGTACCGTCGGCATGGATGAGCATGTTCATCTTCGCGCTGATGGCGTTCTACGCAGCGATCGCACTCATCTGGCGGATCAAACTGTGCGAGATCCTGGCGATGGCCTGCGCGCCGATCGGCGCGGCGTTCACGGTCATCACGCTCGCCACCGGTTCGATCTGGGGCAAACCGATGTGGGGCACCTGGTGGGAATGGGACCCGCGGCTGACCAGCGAGCTGATCCTGCTGTTCCTGTATCTGGGCGTGATCGGCCTGTATCAGGCCATCGACGACCGCCGCAACGCCGCGCGCGCCGCTGGACTGCTGGCGATCGTCGGGGTCGCGCTGCTGCCGGTGATCCGCTATTCGGTCGAATGGTGGAATTCGTTGCATCAGGGCCAGACCATTCGCGTATTCGGCGAATCGAGCATGGACCCCAGCATGATTCCTCCACTGGTGGCGATGGTGATCGGCACCAAGTTGTGGTTCCTCGGCTCGCTGCTGCTGCGTTCCCGTGCCGACAATCTCGAACGCGAAGCCGGTAAGGACTGGGTCCGCCAGCGCGCTGGCGTCGGCCCCGCAACGGGGGGCTCAACATGACCTATGTAGCGTATGTCGCCGCCGCCTACGCGGTGTTCGTCGTCGTGTTGTTGTGGGACCTGATCGCGCCGCTGCTGCGCATCCGCCGTACCCTGCGCAACGTATCATTGCGTGCGAAGCGCGCAGTGACCAATGAAACGCAGTCACCCACGGAGCTGCAACGATGAATCCCACCCGCAAACGCCGCCTCTTGCTGGTTTTGGCCATACTCGCCGCGGCTGTCGCCGCCGCCGCTTTGGTGACGCTGGCGCTGCAGCGCAACGTCGCCTACCTGTACACACCCAGCGAAATCATCGCGGGTGACGCAGGTGCCAAGGTCAGAGCCGGCGATGCCGTGTTCCGCCTCGGCGGCATGGTTTCGGCCAATTCGTTCAAGCGCAATGAAGGATCGATGGAGGCACGCTTTCGCGTCACCGATGGCGACGGCGAACTCGAAGTGAGCTACACCGGCATCCTGCCCGACCTGTTCCGCGAGAAGCAGGCAGTCGTCGCGACCGGACGCATGAAGGGCCAGCTGTTCGTCGCCGAACAGGTGCTGGCCAAGCACGACGAGACTTATGTGCCGAAGGAAGTCG
>JANLSB010000825.1:0-2429 GCA_031362125.1 Lysobacterales bacterium
GCACACGATGTCCTTCTCGCAGCTGTCGCTTTCGCCGATGCGTGCGACCAGTTTCGAGAGCGCGGCTTCGCTGGCGATCGGGCTGGTGTCCAGATGCGAGATCTGCGGCAGACTCAGGCTGAAATTCTGCGGGCGCTGCCCTTTCGCCAGCACGATTTCGATCGTCGCCCTGTCGCCCATCAGCACCGGCGACCAGCCAGCCTGCTTGCCGGCGAATTCGCGGCCGTTCTGCTCGAACACACGGCCGTCGTTGCCGCCGAAGCGCAACGTCACCGCGCCTGCATTGCCACGACCGATGGTCTTCAGCGCAAGCGACGCGCGCATCGCCACCGCAGTGTCCGAAGAAATGTCGAAACGGGTGGCAAGGCTGCCATCGGCGAGGCGTTCCCAGCCCTGCTGCGACAGCGCGATCTTCGCGTTTGGCACATTGCGGGCGAAGCCGATCTCGAACGGTCGACCCTGTTTGACCTGGGTCTCGCGGCGCGTCTTCAGCGCGCGATTGTCGGCGAGCGCGGGTGAACCCAGTGCAATCAAAACCGGTGCTTTGGCGTCGCGGGTGGCGAACGCGGCGCCGCCCATGGCTTTCGCCATCGGTGCTTCGCTGACGAAGGCTTCGCCAATCTCGACCACCGGCTGCGCGGCAAACGCGAGTGGCGCTGCCAGCAGCGTCGAAACGATCGCGGTGTATAACAAATGCTTTCGTACCATTGCGAATTCATCCTTAAAACAATCGGTGCGGGGGATGTGTCAACACGTGTCCAGCCCTTCATGGCGATTCGCCGTCAAGGGAATGCAGTCGCTGGGGGTGTTGAACGGTCATGCCGTCGGCGGGTGTCTGCATGCGGACGGCGCATCGATCCTATCTGTAGCGCTGCCAATATATTTGTGAATCGTGTCACCGTTCGAAATCAGCGCGCATTGCGATGGTCGATGCTGCACTCCCGCAGTCAATAATTTTCAACGCAATGATGTATGAAGCGAAACGGGGCCGAGATCGTCGGGCCGGTTTCGTTGCGGGCTGCGGGTGTCCGCTCGCATCTGCCTGCAATCTTCCCCTCTAACGGAATACCCGGCGCAGCAGATCGGTGGTACGCGACGCCGGATTATTGCGGATCTGTTTTTCCTGTTCGGCAATCACATGGAACAGGCCGTCGATCGTTTCGCGGGTGACGTAGTCGTCGAGATCCGCACTGCTGGCGCCTTGACCGCCGCCGAGCAGCGCACCGGCGAGCGCATTGCCGCCAGCCTTCTTGCTGAAGTCCTTGTATTTCTGGGTGACGCCCACCGCAGCGGTCTGTTTTTCCACGATCGGCCGGAACGCGTCGTAGAGTTTCTGTTCGCTGGTACGACGGAAGAAATCGGTGGCGGAGGTATCACCGCCGCGCACCAGGCCGACCGCGTCCTGCAGCGTCATCTGCCGCACCGAGTCGGCGAGGATGTTCGCCGCCGCTGGCACTGCTTTCTCGGCGGCGCGGTTCATTGACAGTTCGAAGGCATCGACTTTCTTGCCGGCGCCGAGCTGACGGGCGAGATCCGCGAGCTTGCGGATTTTTTCCGGCACCAAGATCTTCACCGCCTGATCGCGGAAGAACCCATCGGGTTTGCCCAGTTGGCGCACCGCGCGATCCACGCCCTGCGCCAGCGCTTCCTTGATGCCGCCGGAGGCGTCGCGCTCGTTGAGGTTGGACGTGCTGTTGCTGGTGCCGAGTAGCCGGTCCTTGAGCTGTTGTTCGATCGATTGCGCACCGGCAGTGGCGGCGGTGGCGATGGCGACACAGGCGGTCAGGACGAGGGCGGATCGACGCATGGCACGGCTCCTGAGGGTGGATGGCCGCAGCATACGCTTCATAGTGAGGGTGTGCTTGTCAGCTGACAAGCACCAACGGAATACTTAGAAAAATGAAGATACTATCGTTTAACTCACCGCATCCGTACGGCTTGCCTATTTGGGGGCCGGCTTAACTGTTCGTGCCGATTCCTGCCGGCGTAGTTGCGAGTCCGGATAGGCGCCGGGCTCGCGACGGTCCTTTCAGCGCATCATCGACTGGCGTAGGTCAGATCTCATATGCGAAATAAACTGAAGAAGATGCATTCAAGAGAGCAGAGACAGCACCAACACATGTCAATCCGATGCAGAATCAAGAAGGTGTCCCGCCCACGCCGAGATGCTGCCATCCATTTCAATCTCACGCTCCAAACGGTCGAGGTCGAGTGCGGCACGGATGTATCTGAGCCGAGTGGCAATCAACCGTACTGATTTCAGCAACTGCTTTGCTGCAACCCGTTCGCCGCGCAATGCCATCAGACCGACCATCAACACCAAGCCAGATACACGCTTGAGCCGCATCCCATTCAGCAGGGACAGGCAGATTGAATCAATAATGGCTTCGCGCGCGCTCTCACTTTGCTCAAGATAAAGTAGTGCGCGT
>JANLSB010000829.1:0-5539 GCA_031362125.1 Lysobacterales bacterium
CCTCGACCACATCGATCTGCTGTATCCCACCCGCCGACGTTACAAGGGCCGCTGGGAGAACTGCCGCCTCACCACCATCGAACGCCAGGTACTGGGCATCGTCCGAGAAGACGACCTGCCCGGCAGCGAAGCCCCCGCTGCATGGCTCGGTTATCTGCGCGGTGGTTCAGCGCGGAATTTGCGCAGAGTGGCCGATCACAACCGGCAGGATCTGGCGTCGCTGGGCGGGTTGTTGGTGCATCACGGGGGCTTTGATTCGATTTGATCGCAGTTTCGATTGGCGGCGGATACATCGTAGGGCGCATAAGCCGAAGGCGTCATGCGCCATTGTATTTGTCGCGAAAGGTGTATGACGCTTCGCTTATACACCCTAACTTGCTGTTGTATTTGATCGATGGCAAGTGAACCTGACCCCGATATCGGTGACCGGGGGCAGTCGCCACGACCGTGAAGCCATCGCGGGGCGGTTCGCGGCTGTGATGCACGGGCTGCTGGCCGGTTGGTCCCTGTCGGCGCGGGTTTCGTCGTCGGCTGGCGGAGGTTCGTCGCAAAGTCCGGTTGCGGATTGTCGAGGCAGGCAGTCTGGCCTCGTCGCCACGACTGAACCCTTCGAGCCTGCCATGAGTGTCGTCACCTATCCTTCGATCTTCGCCGCACTGCTGTGGGTCGCCTGTATCTCGCTGCAGCTTGGCGACGACAGCCGGCCCGCCGGTATCGCCGCTGCCTGCGATGTTGCCGGTACGAGCAGCTCCGTGCTGCAGGATGCGCCCAAGCCCGGGTTCGGTTTTGATCTGGACTACGGCAGCGATTGGTTTACGGTGCAGGCCGAGTTCAATGCGATGAGCCCGTTCCGGCCGGCGGCGACCTTTCTCGCAACATTCGAAACGCTGGGCATCCGCGCCGGTTTTCAGCATGATGCTGGCGGTACTTCGACGCTGTTCGATATCCAATTGCCCTCGCTTTCGTTGAGCGTTCTCCACTGGCTGTTTCCCGTTCAGGTCCATCCATGAAGCATTTCGAGCAGATGACATATTCACTTGATCAGCCGCTGCCCGCCGACGTCATCATCGGCGGGGAAGGCTTATGGGGCAGATACCGGCGTTTTCCAGTCTTCAGTTGGCCATGGCTGTTGGGGCGGACACTGCGTTTCACGTTGCCGTTACTGGCGCTTTCGCTGTTGTCCGCGTTCGGCTATGCGATCCTGTCGCAGAGCTATCGAATCGGCGCCATCATGGCGTTGTACAGTATGGCGACGCTGATGAGCATGTGCATCATCGGGCCGTCGCTGGCCACTGCCGTACGTCATCTCCGGATGCCGATGCGACGTGAGCGATGGGCGGTGGTCATCGCCATCGCGATCGGTATCGGCATCAGTTATCAGATCGACACATGGACGAAGCCGAAATTCCAGGAAGTCATGGATGCCAGTCCGTGGGGGAAGGAACTCAACAAAAAGCCCGAGATTTCAGGGGGCGAGAAAATAATCTCAAAAACGTTGGTGTTCTTCTGGAATGCCCTGGTCTACGGGGGTTTGGGCGGCGCTCTGGCCTTGCGTGCTTACTACGGCGAGCAGCGCCGGTTTGAGGAGGTCCGCAACCAGCAGGCATTGGCGACGTTGAAACAGCAGAAACAGCAGTCCGATCTTCGTCTGGGGATACTCCAGGCGCAGGTCGAGCCGCATTTCCTGTTCAATACGCTGGCCTCGGTGCGCGCGCTGGTGAGGCATGATCCCGCTCAGGCCGAGGCTACGCTCGATGCGCTGGTCGATTATCTGCGTGCGACGATTCCGCGACTGCGCGACGAGACCAATGGGCTGCATTCCACGCTGGGTCAGCAGCTCGATATCTGCGCGAGCTATCTGGAGCTGATGCGCCTGCGCACCGCTGGGCGACTCCGTTACGCGATCAATGCCGATATGGCGTTGAGAGCCATCGAATTTCCGTCGATGTTGTTGATCACCCTCGTCGAAAATGCGATCAAGCACGGCATCGAGCCCAAGCGCGGACCGGGCGCGGTGACCATCGATGCGGAACGCGACGAACGCACGCTGATCATCAGTGTCATCGACGATGGCCTCGGCCTGCAGCCGGGCGTCGGCGGCGGACTCGGTCTGGCGAACGTGCGCGCGCAGCTGAAGACGCGCTACGGCACGCGCGCAGGTTTCCAGTTGATGGGCGTACCGGCAGGCGGTACGCGTGCTGAAATTCGGATTCCATTGGGCGAAGATGGCTCATGACCGATATCACCGCCATCATTGCCGAAGACGAGGCACCGCTGAGACATGCGCTTCGCGCGATGCTCGGCATCGCCTGGCCGGAACTGCGAATTGTCGCCGAATGCGAAGACGGTATCGCCGCGATGGAAGCCATTGCGGCGCATCGCCCCGACATCAGTTTTCTCGATATCCGTATGCCTGGCGTCAGTGGGCTCGACGTGTCGCGTGCGGCGATCGCGGCGAAATCGCTAGTGGTCTTCACCACCGCTTACGACGAATACGCGGTGCGCGCGTTCGAGGCCGGTGCGGTCGACTATCTGCTCAAACCGCTGCAGTCAGAGCGCCTGCAGCGTGCAATCGAGCGTATCCGCGAACGCCTGCGCGCTGCTGCCTCGGAGACAGACGATGCGCTTGAGCAGGTCGACGCCCTGGAAGCTCGGCTGCGGCCGTCCGGTGCGCGTCTGATCCGCTGGATCAGCGCCGCTGTCGGGGACAGTGTGCGTATGATCGGTATCGAAGAAGTACTGTATTTCCAGGCCCAGGACAAGTATGTGCGGGTGGTGAGCGCCGGCGGCGAAGCCATCATCCGTACGCCGATCAAAGAGCTGCTGGCCGGGCTGGACCCGGAAGAATTCTGGCAGGTGCATCGCGGTGTCGTGGTACGCGTATCCGCGATCGATCGCGTCCGCAAGGACGAACTTGGAAAATCCACCCTGCAGCTACGCGGTCGCGACGATGCGCTGTCGGTCAGCGCGGCGTTCCTGCACCGCTTCCGTGGCATGTGAGTGGCGGCAATCTTCTGGCACTCCCCGCGTGCTTGGATTGGTCACAGAATGCATCCAGGCGACGTCGTGAAGGGGTCAGTCGCCGATTCGGTTGGCTCCGGTACCGACACCAGCGTCAGACATCCAACACATCATTTCGCGTCCACCCATCAGGAGTCGCACCCGTGAGTCATGTCATCGATATCTTCCTGCAGCCCGGTCCGGTGTTCGTGGCGCAGAAAGAAAAGCCAACCTTCATTCTGCCTTTCGCGATCATCTCCGTGCTTACGATCGCTTTGATGACCAGCTATTTTTCCAGTGTGGACCCCGACTGGTACATGGACTACATGCTCAGCGCCAGCGGTGCCGAGATGAGCGCCGCCGAATTGAAGCAGGCTGCGAAAATGATGCCCGGTGCGCGCACGATGGCCTATGTCAGCGCCGCCACCACGGCGATCGGCCTTGGTTTGGGGATGCTGCTCTATGCGTTGTATTTCTTTGTTGCCGCCAAGGTCACGGGCAACGCGATGAGCTTCAAGCACGGCCTGAGCCTTGCCACATGGTCGAATATGCCGACCGCGATCGGTACGTTGGTCGCATTGATCGGTGTATTTCTGATGTCGCCGCAGACATCGCTGGAATCGCTGATGCTGCTCAACATCGATCCGCTGCTGGTGGAGCTGGAGCGTGGGAGCCGCTGGAGCAGTCTTGCCAAAGGGTTCAGTCTGCTCACGTTCTGGACCGTCTTTCTCGGCGCACTGGGCTGGAAAACATGGGGGCGCACCGGTTGGCTGCAAGCGATCATCGTCGTGGCGCTGCCCTCGCTGGTGATTTTCGGCGGCATGGCGTTGTACGCAGTTTTGAAACAATCGTGATCAGGACGGATACATTTCGATGAAATTCAGCAGAAAGTGGTGGGTCGCGGGTCTGTTCGTGGCGTTGGTCGCCGTGCCCATCCTCGTCAAGAAGGCGCGCGGCACCTCGGCGACGCCGGTGGAACTGGCCAAGATCGCCGCGCAGCAGGTGCAGCCGAGCATTCTCGCGTCGGGCGTACTGGCGTTCCGCAACGAGGTCGATCTGACTGCGGAGGTCACCGCCAAGGTCAGAACGATCCTGGTGAAAGAGGGCGACACCGTCGTGGCCGGGCAGACGCTGCTGCTGCTCGATCCGGAGATCTACAACAACGCGATCGAACGCGAGCAGGCCAGCCTGCGCCAGAGCCGCATCGGTATCGAACGTCAGCGCGATCTGGTCGCGCTGCGCCAGAAGCAGTACGAACGCAGTCGCGCGCTTGCCGAAACCAGGCTGATTGATCGCGCCCGCCTCGATGAGGACCGTAACCAGCTGGATCTCGCCAAGGCCGATCTCAGTACCAGTCGGGAGGCGCTGCTGCGCGCCGAATCGGTCCTCAACGACGCCCGCGAACAGCGCGCGAAGACCGAGATCCGTTCGCCGATCAGCGGCCGCGTCGTGTCCATGCCGATCAAGGTCGGCGAAACCGCCGTCCCGTCGACATCGTCCTTCGCCGGCGCGCAGCTGATGAAGATCGCCGATACCTCGGAGATCATCGCCGAACTGAAAGTCGACGAGGCGGACATCGCCAAGATCGACATCGGCCAGCGCGCCGAAGTGTTCGCCGCGGCGCATCCCGATACCGCGCTCAAGGGCACGGTCGAGCAGATCGCGCTGGCCCCGACCATCGAAGGTCAGGGGCGCGCCTACAAAGTCACTGTGCGCCTGGTCGCTCCCGACGGATTGCGCCTGCGTTCTGGCATGAGCGTGCGTTCCGATATCTTCCTCGGCGACGGCCAGCGAAAGGCGGCGGTGCCGGTGGAAGCAGTGGTCACCGTGACCGACGAAAAGAACAAGGTCAAACGTCATGTCTGGCTCAGCCGCGACGGCAAGGCCAAGAAGGTCGAGGTCGAAACCGGCGTCTCCGACGACCGTTGGGAAGTGGTGCTCAAGGGCGTGGCCGTGGGCGATACCGTGATCGCGGGCCCGGCCAAGACGCTGCGTATCCTGCGCGACGGCGAACCGGTCGTGCAGCGCGAGGAAGCGCCGGACAAGACCGGAGACGAAGACGGAGAAGACGACGCGGGCGGCGACGCGGGATGATCTCGCTCAGCAATATATTCAAACGCTACGCGATGGGCGAAGAAGTGGTGGTGGCGCTCGATGGGGTCGATCTGTTCATCGATCGCAACGAGTACGTCGCGCTGATCGGGCCCTCAGGTTCGGGCAAGTCCACGCTCATGAATCTGCTCGGCTGTCTGGATTCGCCGACCGAGGGCACCTATACGCTCAACGGGCGCGACACCTCGGGCATGAACGATGTCGAGCTGGCGCGAGTGCGCAACCGCGAGATCGGCTTCGTCTTCCAGAGTTTTCATCTGCTGCCGAGATTGACCGTGCTGCAGAACGTGATGCAGCCGCTGGTCTACCGCGGCATGCCGGCACCGGAGCGGCGCCGGCTGGCGACCGAGTCGCTGGCCAATGTCGGTCTCGCCGACCGGATGGGGCATCGCCCCAATCAGCTGTCCGGCGGCCAACGCCAGCGCGT
>JANLSB010000015.1:0-6334 GCA_031362125.1 Lysobacterales bacterium
GACTTCCATCACTTCGGCAACGTCTTCTCTCGCCGCCCCGCCAACTTCGCCGCGATCAACGCCACCGGAATCGGCAGCAGCAGACCCAGAGTGGACACCCAACGCGGGTGATCGGGGATGATCACCATCATCCCCGCAACCCCCGCGATCACGAACAGCGCAACCGCGATCGAGGCGGCGCGCGCATGTCGGGCAATACGAGCGGCGACCCAGCCGCCGACGAAGCTGCCGGCGGCCCAGCCCAGCACCAGCATGGCCAGCGAACCGAACGGCGCGGCGGCGATGATCCTCTGCAGGTGCTCGGGGTTTTCGGGATCCAGGCCAGCAGGGGGCGGGTACAAGATGTGGCCGAAGAATTCGAAGGTGTAGATGGCGACCATCATCGTCACCACGCCCAACAGCATGCCCAGGATCGTGCGGCCCATCGTCATCGTCCACTCGTCGATACGGTCGACGAAGCATGTGCCTGCCAGGGCGGGCCCGCAAGCGGGGGCATGATTTCCCTATCCAAAAAGCAAAAGGCCGCTTTCGCGGCCTGTGCGGAGAAACCCTTGGGGTCTGGTTCGCTCAATGAGCGGCGACGCGACGGGCCTGATAGAACTTCTTGCTCCAGTAACCGGTGGCGAGACTCGCCACTTCCACGTCCTTGCCGGTGCGTGGCGCGTGGAGGAACTGGCCGTCGCCGATATAGATACCGACATGATCGACACGGTTGCCGCGGCGGCTGAAGAACACGAGGTCGCCTTCGGCCAGCGTCTTGGGGTCGCGGATCAGTTCGCCGACGTTGGCCATGTCGCGCGAGATCCGCGGCAGTTCGATGCCCAGTGTGTTGCGGAACACGTAGCCGACCAGACCGCTGCAGTCGAAGCCATGTTCGGGGCTGGTACCGCCCCAGCGATAGGGGGTGCCAAGCAGTGTCAGGGCCCGCTTGAGCATGGTCTTGATGCGGCCCTCGCCCGGCACCTCAGTCATGTCGGCACTGACCGTCGGAACCGGGGCAGCGCCGAAGATGCTGCGGATGTCATTGGCGAACATCACGCTGCGGCCGGGGAGAGACAGCGGGCCACGCAGCGTGGGATCGCCGACCGGCGCGAGCAGCGCGACCGAGAAATCAAGGGGATCGTGCGTGCCGGCGGGGTTGGCGTGCTGTTGCGCGAAAGCTGGGAGGCTGCCCAGAACCAACAGGCTGGCAGCGATGAAACGAATGCGACCGCGAAGGCGGTGGATGGCGATGGGGCGGCCGGAGCCTTGAGCTTGGGTCGTCACGCGTCATGCACTTTGCGAAAAGGAGGGTGGATAGTGCCCGACCGTGGCCGCTGGGGGGTTCAGATTTCGTTAGTGCTGGCCCGGAAAGGGTGACCGTGTTCCCGAAATGACACTCTCATGTCACCGCAGGATGCGTTTCGCCCCGGTGTAGTGGTCCCGCCAGTAAGCACCATCGAGGTGGTCGAGCCGGACCGTGCCCCCGGTGCGTGGGGCGTGAACAAAGCGGCCTTCGCCGACGTAGATGCCGACGTGGCTGACTTCGTCACCGTTGCCGAAAAACACCAGATCGGCCGGGGCGAGGCGGTTGTTGGCGATCTTCGGGCCCTGCATCGCGGCCAGCTCCCGTGAGGTTCGCGGCAACCGCAGATCGAGCATGTCTCGGAAGACGTAGTTGACCAGGCCGCTGCAGTCGAAACCGCTGTCGGGGGTGTTACCGCCGTAGCGGTAGGGCGTACCGACCAGCCCGATCGCCCGCATCAGCACCGCATTGGCGGCGGCGGGATCGTTCGGCTGTGTACCCGACCAGTCGCGGGACGGCTCGTGGGGCGGCGGTGGCGGGGAACGCACGGTCTGCGGCTTGCCACAGCCGGCCAGTGCAAGCGCCATCAGCATGCCGGCCACGATCGCCCGCAGCACCGATGGCGCCGGGGCGGTGGAGCACGGATAATGCGCGGCCTTCACGGCGGCCATCTTGGCCGCATCACCGGGTGGCGATCAAGCCGCCCCCTGCCGCCCGCTGCGGCCCAGCCCTGAGTCAGACCCATGAAAATCGAGAAAGACCGCGTTGTCCGCTTCCACTACACCGTCGGCGAAGTCGGCCAGCCGGCGACCGAAAGCTCCCTGGGCGCGGAGCCGCTGGCGATTCTGAAGGGCCACGGCAACATCATCCCGGGCCTGGAGAACGCGATGGAAGGCCGCGAAGCCGGCGAGACCTTCGCTGTCGACGTGGCCGCCGCCGACGCCTACGGCGAGCGCCGCGAAGGCCTGACCCAGCGTATCGCCAAGAAACATTTCGGCGATCAGCGCCTGATGCCGGGCATGCAGGTCGTGCTGCAGACCGAATACGGCCCGCGCGCCGTCACCGTCGAAAAAGTCGGCATGAGCGTGGTCGATATCGATCTGAACCATCCGATGGCCGGCAAGTCGCTGCATTTCGACATCGAAGTGGTCGAAGTGCGCGAAGCCAGCGCCGAAGAACTCGAGCACGGCCACGTGCACGGCGACGGTGGGCATCACCACTGATCGATCTACCGGTTGCAGTAAAACAAACGGCCCGCGAAAGCGGGCCGTTTGCATATGAGTATGTCGCGGTGGATCAGTTGACGCTGACCGCACTCCACGCGGCGGCGACGGCGTTGTATTCCGCCGAACCGCTGCCGTAGAGCTCCGCGGCGGCCTGCAGTGTGCCTGTGCGGGCCTGCGGGTAACTGGTGCTGCTGGTGAACTTGGTGGTCAGTGCCCGATACCAGATCGCGCCGGCCTTGGTGCGGCCGATACCGGCGAGCGCGGTGTTGCCGTTGCAGACCATTTGGCTGGCGGTGTAGGTGCTGACGAAGTTGGTCGGTACCACCGCGCCCTCGGCGAGCAGGTAGAAGAAGCGGTTGGCGACGCCCGACGTGTAATGCGGGTTGTGCACGCCGCTGGACAGCGCCGGATTGAAGCCGCCTGCCGGGTAGCAGCTGAACGACTTGCCGTCGGCGTCCTGCTTGAACATCGTGCGGAAGCCTTTGGTCTCGGCGGCATTGTTGGTGATCAGCTCTTCGCCGATGACGTAATCGCCCGGGTCGTTGGCGTTGGCGGCGTAGAACTCCACCAGCGTGCCCATGATGTCGGAGTTGCCTTCGTTCAGGCCGCCGGCATCGCCGGAGTAGACCAGACCGGCGGTGGCCGAATTCACGCCATGGCTCATTTCGTGGCCGGCCACGTCGACGGAGACGATCGGCAGATACCCGAGGCTCAGATCGCCATCGCCGTAGTACATCGCGTTGGCGTACCACGCCGCGTTGATGCCGCCGTTGGGGCCGCCGACCGAACCGAAGTTGGTGTGCGCGTAGCTCTTCACGCCGCCGCCGGTGTTGAAGATGCCGCTGCGACCGTGGACGTTCTTGTAGTAATCCCAGGTCTTGCCGACGCCGTAGTGGATGTCGGTCGCGACCGTGGCGCGATCGGTGGTGGCGTTGTTGCCCCAGACGTTGTCGGTGTCCGTGAACAGGGTCGCCCGGCGGGCTGCGGTGGTATACGAACGGTTGGCGGCATCGTAGACGGCGCCGCTGCCGCGGGTGGTGTCGGTCAGCGAATATCTGCTCGACGCGAAGTCTGTGTTGATCGCGACATTGCCGTAGAACAGCGACTTGCCGGTTCCGACTGCGTTGACGGTCTGCAACTGATCCTGGACATCGAGCACGGCCCCGGTCTTTGCGTCGACGAAATACATCACGTCGGCGGACTGGCGGCCGGACTGGGCGCCCTGGACCTGTACCTGATAGGCGAGCTTCGGCGCTGCGCTGCGGGCCCAGATCACCAGGCCGTGATTGCGGTGGTTCTGCATGACGCCCTTGAAGCTGGCGCCGGCTTCGACGATGGCGTCGAGTGGGCTGATGCGTGGAGCGATGTCGGGACGCAGGGAGGACACCAGCGATTGGCTCAGCGCCTTCATCCGGTTGTTGCGCGACTCGACGACGACATCGCCGCCGATCACCGGCAGGCCGCGGTAGCTGCGGGTCATGCGCACGTGTTCGGTACCGTCGCGGTCGATCACGACGTCCTTCACGGCGAACTGGTCGGCGTCTGCGCGGCGTGCGGCCTTGCGTGCGGCGCCGTCGAGCAATGCCTGCGCGCGCTCGGCGGCGGGCTGCCGGACGGGCGGTGCGGCGAAGTTTGAAGCGGAAAATCCGAGCGCGGCGACGATCGCCGCGCTCAACAGAGCAGTCTTGGTACGCGTCATCGAATGGAGCCCCTGAAGTTGTGCTGAAATGTTCGCCGGTCGCGGCCGGCAGCGGATACACATTGGCATCTACACATCGACGAGCTCTCTCCCGGAGGCGTCGATGCGACCTTTCAAGCCGTTCGTTCACCGCTATCGAGCGATGCTGTCCAGCCCTTGCGGCGAGCGACCATAGACGGCCGTCGGAAGCGGTGTCACGTTGCATCGCAGCATCCGTGAAAGCTATTGCTGAAATCGCATGACGATATCAAGACAATGCATGACCCGCCCGGTTGTTCCGTTTGGGCGCTGCCGGAAAAGCGGAACCGCCCGTATCGGATTCCCGGTCGCACTGGCTGAAAAGAACGATGTACTCTGACCGGATAGATCGAAGTCATCCGGGGGTACGGCGATGCAATGGTTGATCTTCAGCCGTGTATGTGTGCTGTTCTGTCTGCTGATCGCCGCGCAGTCGGGTGCGCAGTCGGTGCACGGCGTCGCTCCCCAGCCGCCTGCGGCGCGACCGATGGACACGGCCGCGAAACCCGCGGCGAAGGCCGAAACAGTCGCCGACGTGGCCAAGCCGACTTCCACTGTCGCCGCCGCTCCGCGATCGATCGATGCGGCCGACCTTTCCGCTTTTGTCGACGGATTGGTCCAGGCAGGCATGGCGCGGGATGGTATCGCCGGCGTTACCGTGGCCGTGGTCGATCGTCAGGGATCTCTGCTGCTGCGCGGCTACGGCATCGCAGCGCAGTCGCCGAATCGGCCGGTGGTTCCGGAGCGCACGCTGTTCCGTATCGGCTCCGTCTCGAAGACGTTCACCTATCTGCTCGGCCTGCATCTGGTCGACAGCGGCCGGCTCAAGCTCGATGCGCCTGTCAACGACTATCTGCCGGCAGCTTTGAAACTGCCCGACGATAGCTTCGCGCCGGTATTGGTACGGCATCTGTTCACGCATACCGCCGGCTATGAAGATTCGGCGATGGGTCATCTGTTCACCGATCGAGCCGATCGCGCGCTGGGCATCGAAGCCTATCTCGCCGAACACCGGCCGCAGCGTGTGCGCGAGCCGGGCGTGCATGCGGTGTATTCGAACTATTCGGTCGCGCTGCTCGGCGCGATCGTCGCCAGGGTCGAAGGCGTGGATTTCGAGACGCTCGCAGAGCGGCGCCTGTTCGCACCGATGGACATGTCGCTGACCACGTTCCGTGAGCCGTTGTCGGCGAAGGACCCACGACGCGCGCCGGCGCGCTTCGACGATCTGTGGTCCGAGGGCTTTCAACGCAGCGGCGGCGGCTTCAAGCCCGAGAAGTTCGAGTTCATTGCGCAGATCGCGCCTGCTGGCAGCGCATCGAGCAACGCTGCGGACATGGCGCGCTATCTGCGGATGCTGATCAACGGTGGTGCGCTCGACGGTGTGCAGGTGTTGTCGGGCACGGAATACGCGCGGCTCACCTGTGAGCCGCTGTTCCGCAACGAGCCCGACGGCACCGGTTTCTCGTATGGCTTTTTCAAGCGTCGCTACGGCCGGGTCGAGAGTCTGGAACACGGCGGGGCCACCAGTTGGTTCCATACCCATTTCGTAGCGGTGCCGTCGCTTGGGGTCGGCATCTTCGTCTCCACCAACACCGATACCGCACGCAGATTCGCAGCCGAACTGCCGGAAAAAATCCTCGTCCGGTACTTCGCCCAAGCGCGTCCGCTGCCGTTACCAGCGCCGGCCGAGCGCTTCGATGGCTCGCGTTTCGTCGGCAGCTATTTCAGCGAGCGCGGCAACTACACCCGCGCCGAAAAAATCATACTGGATACGCCAGCGACGATCGCGGCCGGCGCACGCGGCGAACTCGTGCTGAGCGCGAACGGCGATGCCAGTCGATGGTTGCCTGAAGGCGGTCTTCGGTTCCGTGAAGCCGAAGGCCAGCGACGGATCACGTTCTTTGTCGACAAGGCTGGCCGCATCACCGGTTTTGCGGGCGCCGCCGGGCATACGGTATTCGCGCGCGCCGGGTTCTTCGACGATCAGAACGTCGTGTTGATCATGCTCGGGCTGGCGCTGGCGGCCTCACTGCTGGTACTGGTCGCAGCCTGGCTGCGGCGCGGCCGCAAGCCGCGCGATGCCCCCAAAGCCCGGCGCGACGCGCG
>JANLSB010000038.1:0-6083 GCA_031362125.1 Lysobacterales bacterium
GGCGGCGGCAGCCGCGATCAATGAGAGAAGATCTTTCCTTCATTCATCGCGGCTGCCGCCGCTCCCACTGCATCAATTCCACAACATCATTGCGCTGTCGGGGCTCGACCAGCCATTCGGCTATTGAAAACCGCCCCTCCAACACCAGCATCGAGACAACTCGCATGACCGATACGCCCCCCGGCACCGCCACCCGCCTCGCCGCCGTGCGCGTGCTCGATGCCGTGCTGCATCGCGGCCGTTCGCTGAAGGGCGAATTCGGCACCGAGCTGCCGAAAATCGCCGATCCGCGCGATCGCGCGCTGGTCGAGGCGATCTGCTTCGCGGCGCTGCGCAACCGCGCGCGCTACGCCGCCGCGCTCTCCGCATGGGTGCCGAAACCACTCGGGAAAAGCGACGAGCCGCTGCGCGCGCTGCTGTACGTCGGTTTCGCACAACTCGACGCACTGAAACTGCCGGCGCATGCAGCACTCGATGCGACCGTCGAGGCCGCGCGTGCGCTCGATCGCGCGCATCAGGCCGGCATGGTCAACGCGCTGCTGCGTCGCGCGCAGCGCGAGGGCTTTCCGCCCGCTGATCCATCGCAGGTGTGGCCGGACTGGCTGCTGGCGGAAGTGCGCCGCGACTGGCCGCAGCACGCCGAGGCGATTCTCGATGCCAGCGCAGCAGCCGCGCCGCTGTGGCTGCGGGTGAATCGTCTGCACGCCACGCGCGATGCGTATCGGCAACAGCTGCAGGACGACGGCATCGTCGCGTCCACGCACGACGCACTGCCCGATGTGCTGCGGATCGAGGATTCGCTGGCGGTGGCTGAATTACCCGGTTTCGAAGACGGCGTTGCCTCGGTGCAGGACGGTTCCGCGCAGGCGGTGGCCGATACGTTGGCGCCATCACCCGGCGCCCGCGTACTGGATGCCTGTGTCGCCCCCGGCGGCAAGGCTGCCCATCTGCTGGAACGGGACCCGACCCTGCGCATCATCGCGCTGGACATCGATTCGCGTCGCCTGCGGCGCACCGCCGAAACGCTGCGACGCGTGGGTGTCGAAGCGGCGGTCGAACTGAAAGCCGCCGATGCCGCCGATCCTGCGGCGTGGTGGGACGGCGTGCCGTTCGACGCGGCGCTGATCGATGCACCCTGCTCCGCGACCGGCATCGTCCGCCGCCAGCCCGACATCCTGCTGCATCGCCGGCCCGGCGATATCGATGCGCTGGTCGCCACCCAGGCGCGGCTGCTCGATGCCGTGTGGACGACGCTCGCACCCGGCGGCGTGATGGTCTACGCGACCTGTTCGATCCTGCAGCGTGAAAACGCCGGCCAGATCGACGCGTTTCTCGCGCGTACGCCGGATGCGGTCGCTGAACCGCTGGCGGAGACGTTTGGTCATGAAGCGGGCGTCGGCCGTCAACGGCTGCCGGGCGAGGATGGCATGGACGGGTTTTTCTATGCGCGGCTTCGGAAGCATTGAACCGATGTGGGAGGGGCTTCAGCCCCGACAGACGCCTCACATACGATCCGTCGGGGCTGAAGCCCCTCCCACAGATTAAGATGCGCGAATGCTGAAAACCCGCGCATCGAGAGAATTCTGGCTGCTGGCCACCGTGGCCCTGCTGATCCTGGGCGCTGGTCTGGGCCTGCGCGACCCGTGGCCGTCGGACGAACCACGCTTCACGCTGGTCGCCAAGCAGATGGTCGAGAGCGGCGACTGGCTGTTTCCGCACCGGGGCACCGAGCTCTACTCGGACAAGCCGCCGATGCTGATGTGGCTCGAAGCCGCCTTCTACACGGTGTTCCGCGACTGGCGCATCGCCTTCCTGATGCCGTCGCTGCTCGCGGCGCTTGGCACCCTGTGGTGCGTGTACGACCTCGGCCGCCGGCTGTGGACGCGCAAGGTCGGCCTCTATGCGGCGTGGGCGCTGCTGTTCGCGCTGCAGTTCACCTACCAGTCGAAGAAGGCGCAGATCGATCCGCTGGTGACATTCTTCATCACCCTCGCCAACTACGGGCTGTTGCGGCACATGCTGCTGGGGCCGAACTGGAAACTGTGGACGCTGGGTTGGTTCGCGGCCGGTCTGGGTACGATCACCAAGGGCGTCGGTGGTCTTGCATTGCTGATGATCCTGCCCGCAATGATCGCTTCGCTGATGCACTGGCCCCGGGTGCGCGTGCATGCGCGCGATTGGAAATTCTGGGTCGGGCCGCTGGCCTTCGCCTTCGCCGCAGCGCTCTGGCTGGTGCCGATGGTGACTGCGGCGCTGAGCCAGGACAACCCGGAATACAGGGCGTATCTCAACGACATCCTGTTCCGGCAGACCGCCGGGCGTTACGCGAAGTCGTGGGACCACCCGCAGCCGCCTTACTACCATCTGGTGGTCATGGCCAGCGCATGGCTGCCGACCGCGTTCGCGCTGATCTGGGCGCTGCCGGCATGGCGCACGCGCCTGCGTCGACGCGATGCGCGCTATCTGCTGCCGCTGGCGTGGTGGGCACTGATCATCCTGTTCTTCTCGATTCCAAGCGGCAAGCGCGATGTCTACATCCTGCCGGCGCTGCCGATGATGTGTCTGGCGCTGGGGCCGCTGTTGCCGGGGATCGTGCGCAAACTGTGGGCGAAGCGGATCGCGTTTGGTTTTTCGGCAATTCTCGGCACGCTGTTTCTGGTCGCTGGCCTCTGGATGTGGTTCGGTGATCCGAAGTTCGAAACAAAACTGATGTCGGACCGCGGCTTCACCGACGGCGGCCACGCGTTGTTCGGGCTGCTGATGGCGATGGGCGCGTGGACGCTGGCGAGCGTGTCGTGGCATCGCGTGCGCAACGGTGTGATCGGGCTGCTGTGGGCGGTCGGCGGCATCTGGGTGCTGTACGGCCTGGTCGCGCATCCGCTGTTGAACCCGTCAAGTTCCGCGCGCGGCTTGATGGAATCCGCGGGCCAACATATCGGCCCGGACGCCGAACTCGGGCTGGTCGCGTGGAAGGAACAGAATCTGCTGATGGCGGATCGTCCTGCGGCGACTTTCGGTTTCAAGGCGACGTGGCCCAACCAACTGTCGCATGCGATGCGCTGGCAGGCCGAAGCACCGCAACGGCGCTGGCTCTTGATCCAGGAACCTGCGCTGTCGCAGTGCGTCGACAAGACCAAAGCGCACTTCGCAGGCGTGTCGAACCGGCGCCGCTGGTGGCTCGTCCCGGCTGCCGCAGCCGACGTGCGCTGCGTACCGCAGGGCGTGCAGACGCAGAATGAAGCCGACGGTCAGAACGATTGATGCAACTGCGTTACGCACGCATGGCGCAGGGTAATTTCGGCGACGATATCAACGTGGAACTGTGGCCGGAACTGTTCCCGGATCTCGGTGAACACCATCCCGATGCACATCTCTACGGCGTCGGCACCCTGCTCGGCGGCACGCGCCCGCAAGGGCCGAAAATCGTGCTCGGTTCGGGCTGCGGCTATCGCGGCGAACCTGTGCTCGACCACAGCTGGCGGGTGTATTGGGTCCGCGGACCGCGCACCGCGCAGCGCTGCGGTATCGACCCGGCAATGGGGCTCGGCGACGGCGCGGTGCTGTGGTCGGGACTCCGCCGTGCGCACGTCCCGGTTTCGGGTCGCATCGGTCTGGTGCCCCATCACAAGAGTTATGACGGCGCCGACTGGGACGCCATCGCGCGAGATGCAGGCCTGTCCCCGATCGATCCGCGGCAATCGCCAGAAGCGGTAGCCGCTGCCCTGGCCAACTGCGAACGCGTGCTCACCGAATCGCTGCACGGCGCGATCTTCGCCGATGCACTCGGCGTTCCGTGGCGGGCGGTGGTGTTGGCGCGGCGCTTCAACGATTTCAAATGGGGCGACTGGCTCGACGCGCTCAGCATGACGCTCGATGCCGCCGAAGTGCATGTCGAACTCATGCGTGCGCTTCCGTTCGGCAAAGCGATCGGCAACCGGTGCGCACGCTGGGCCGATCGCGGCGGCGCCAAGGCGCGCAATCACCTCCGGCCGGTGCGCACGGCGACCGCAGGCGATATCGCCCGCGTCGTCGACGAGCTGCGTGGTTTTTCCGCAGCGACATCCAAGTTCGTCGTCAGCGATCCAGCGCGGCGCGCGGCGCAGCAGGCTGCAATGCGCGAACGCTGCGCACAGTTCGCGAAGGATTACGGGTTGACGTTCGCGGGGTGAAGAGGCGCGCTTGCGAGGCATTGCCTCGCGCGCCGATGAAAGTCCGAGCGCCATGCGCGAGGGCCGGAGAATGCGTCACTCCGATTCGAGAGACTCCCACCGCGCATACGTCTGCTCCAGCTCGGTCTGCGTCGCCGCAAGCTCGGCGTTGTGCGCAGCCACCGAGGCGTGATCGCGCTGGAAGAACGCCGGATCGTGCATCGTGGCGGTCATGGCCGCGATCTTCGTTTCGAGTGCCTCGATCCGCTGCGGCAGCAGTTCGAGTTCGCGCTGGTCCTTGTAGCTGAGCTTGCGCTTGGCGGCTGCGGGCTCGGCAGCCACTATCGCAGCCACTTCTTTTGGCGCGGCCGCAGCGGTGGCTCTGGCCGTCTCGCCTCGGGTCGGACGCTGGCGCAACCAATCGCTGTAGCCGCCGACGTAATCGCCGATGCGGCCGTCGCCTTCCATCACCAGCGTCGAGGTCACGACGCTGTCGAGGAAGTCGCGGTCGTGGCTCACCAGCAGCAGCGTGCCCGGATATTCGCCCAGCAGCTCTTCCAGCAGCTCCAGCGTCTCCACATCGAGGTCGTTGGTGGGTTCGTCCATCACCAGCAGATTCGACGGCTGCGCGAACAGTTTCGCCAGCAGCAGGCGGTTGCGTTCGCCGCCGGACAGCCGGGTGATCGGCGCGCGCGCGCGCTCCGGCGTGAACAGGAAATCCTGCAGATAACCGATGGCGTGCTTCTGCTTGCCGTTGATCTCGACGAAATCCTTGCCCTCGGAGACGTTCTCGAGCGCGCTCCAGTCTTCGCGCAGCGTGGCGCGGTACTGGTCGAAATACGCGACCTGCAGCTGCGTACCGACCTTGACCTCTCCGGACTGCGGCTGCAGATCGCCCAGCAGCAGCTTCAGCAGCGTGGTCTTGCCGCTGCCGTTGGCGCCGATCAGGCCAATGCGATCGCCGCGCAGGATGGTGGTCGAGAAGTTCTTCAGCAGCGCGCGCTCGCCGTAAGCGAACGTCACGTCCTTCATCTCGATCACTTTCTTGCCCGACGCGCCGGCCTGCGCGGTTTCCATGCGCACGTTGCCGGACAGATCGCGGCGCTGCATGCGTTCGTCGCGCATCGCCTTGAGCCGGCGCACGCGGCCCTCGTCGCGGGTGCGGCGGGCCTTGATGCCCTGCCGGATCCAGACTTCCTCCTGCGCCAACATCTTGTCGAAGCGCGCGTTCTCCTGCGCTTCGGCATTCAGGCGTTCCTCGCGCCGGCGGACATAGTTCTCCCAGTCGCCGGGCCAGCTGGTGAGCTGGCCGCGATCGATCTCGACGATGCGGGTGGCGAGCGCACGCAGGAAGCGCCGGTCGTGGGTGACGAAGATCAATGCGCCGGACCAGGCTTTGAGAAAGCCTTCGAGCCAGTCGATGGCGGCAATGTCGAGATGATTGGTCGGCTCGTCCAGCAGCAGCAGATCCGGCGCCGACACCAGCGCACGCGCCAGCAGCACGCGGCGCTTCATGCCGCCCGACAGCCGGGTGAAGTCGGCGTCGCCGTCCAGATCGAGTTTGGTGAGGGTTTCGGTCACGCGCTGGTCCAGTGACCAGCCGTTGCCGTCCTCGATCCTGGTCTGCACCGCCGCCAATGCGTCGGTGTCGAGCTCTTCGGCGTGGATGAGATGGTGATAATCGGCGAGCAGCATGCCCATTTCGCCCAGGCCATCGGCGACCACGTCGAACACGCTGCCGGCGGCGCCGGCCGGGACCTCCTGCTCCAGCCGGGCGATGCGCACACCGCCTTCGACCCGGATCTCGCCGTCGTCGGGCTTGTGTTCGCCGGCCAGCAGGCGCAGCAGGGTGGATTTGCCGGCGCCGTTGCGGCCGATCAGGGCGATGCGCTCGCCGGGCTCGATCGCAAGATCGACGCCAGCGAGCAACAGCGG
>JANLSB010000106.1:0-3432 GCA_031362125.1 Lysobacterales bacterium
CGAGGGGTGTGGCAGTGCGGAGGGAGGTCATGGCGGCAGCGGGTCGCTGGAAAGCGATAGCTTACCGGGATGCGCTGCTTGAGGCGACCGCCAAAGCGGTCGATTCATCGTAAGCAGCTGATTCATCGGAAATAAAAACGCCCCGGGCGGACCGGGGCGTCAATGGTGAGGAGCGAAGAGCGCAGCTTCAGATGTCTTCCTCTTCCTCGAGCTCGCGCTCGGGGGCCTTGTCGCCCTTCGCTTTGTCGCGCTTGGGCTTGCGGGCCTCGGCCTTTCGCGCGGCCTCATCGGCTTCGGCCTGACGACGCTTCTCGGCCTCTGCCTTGGCCTTGCCGGCATCCTCGGAAGACTGCTGCGCCGTATCGGTCTGCGACTGCGCAGCGGCCGGGCCGGCGACAGCCAGCCACGCGACCGCGAGCGCCAGCGGCGACAGGGCGAGTGCGAAACGACGGAAAGTGGTCATGGGCTGGGCTCTGCCCGCGTCCGCGCCGGAGATCGGCGGGTTCGACTGCGAGCCAACGCACCATAACGCCGCCCGGCACGCTGGGCCGTGAACACCCCGACCATCGGCCGCCAGGCCTGAACGGCTTGACCCCCGGCGGCGGTCCCGCCAAGCTCGCCGGCCTCGGGCATCACACGTCCTGCCCTCTTCAACACGGTTCCGCCATCGCAATGAGCAGTCGCTACAACGCAGCAGATATCGAAGTCCTCTCCGGCCTGGACCCGGTCAAGCGCCGGCCGGGCATGTACACCGACACCACCCGCCCGAACCATCTGGCGCAGGAAGTGATCGACAACGCGGTCGACGAGGCGCTCGCCGGCCACGCCCGCAGCATCGAGGTCGTGCTGCACACCGACGGCAGCTGCGAGGTCTCCGACGACGGCCGCGGCATGCCGGTGGACATCCACCCCGAAGAAAAAATCCCCGGCGTGGAGTTGATCCTCACCCGCCTGCATGCCGGCGGCAAGTTCAACAACAAGAACTACACCTTCAGCGGCGGCCTGCACGGTGTCGGCGTCAGCGTGGTCAACGCGCTGTCGAAGAAAGTCGAGCTGTTCATCAAGCGCGACGGCAGCGAATACCGGATGGCATTCCGCGATGGCGACCGTGCGTCCGACCTCGACATCGTCGGCAGCGTCGGCAAGAAGAACACCGGTACGCGCCTGCGGTTCTGGCCCGATCCCAAATACTTCGATACACCGAAGTTCAATCTGCGCCATCTGCGCCATGTGCTGCGCGCGAAGGCCGTGCTTTGCCCGGGCCTGACGGTGAGTCTGCTCGATGCCGCGACCGGCGACAAAGACCAATGGTTCTACGAAGACGGTCTGCGCGACTATCTGAAGAGCGAACTCGGTACGAGTGAAACGCTTCCGCCAGACCTGTTCGTCGGCCAGCTCAAGAAGGATTCCGAAATCGTCGATTGGGCCGCCACCTGGGTGCCCGAGGGCGATCTGGTCCAGGAAAGTTACGTCAATCTGATTCCCACCGCACAACACGGCACCCACGTCAACGGTCTGCGCACCGGCTTCACCGACGCATTGAGAGAATTCTGCGATTTCCGCAATCTGCTGCCGCGCGGCGTGAAGCTGGCGCCGGAAGACGTGTGGGACCGCGTCGCTTTCGTGCTCAGCGTGAAAATGACCGACCCGCAGTTCAGCGGCCAGACCAAGGAACGCCTGTCGTCGCGTCAGGCCGCAGCATTCGTCGAAGGCGCCGCGCACGATGCGTTCTCGCTGTGGCTCAACCAGCACACCGAACTGGGCGAAAAGATCGCGCAGCTCGCGATCGAACGCGCCGCCGCGCGTCTGAAGACCGAAAAGCAGATCGTGCGCAAGAAAGTCACCCAGGGCCCTGCCCTGCCGGGCAAGCTCGCCGACTGCATCAGTCAGGACCTGTCGCGCACCGAGTTGTTCCTGGTCGAAGGCGACTCCGCCGGCGGCTCGGCCAGACAGGCGCGCGACAAGGATTTCCAGGCCATTCTTCCGCTGCGCGGCAAGATTCTGAATACGTGGGAAGTCGCCTCGGGCAGCGTGCTCGCTTCGCAGGAAGTGCACGATCTCGCGGTGGCGATCGGCTGCGATCCGGGAAAGGACGACATCAGCGGCCTGCGCTACGGCAAGGTGGTGATCCTCGCCGACGCCGATTCCGACGGTCTGCACATCGCGACCCTGCTGTCGGCGCTGTTCCTGAAACATTTCCCGGCACTGGTGACCGCCGGCAATATTTTCGTGGCGATGCCGCCGCTGTTTCGCGTCGATGTGGGCAAGCAGGTGTTCTACGCGCTGGACGACGAAGAAAAGCGAATCCTGTTGGAGAAGATCGATCGCGAAAAGGCCGCGAATACTAAAGGCTTCGGCGGCGCGGTCAACGTCACCCGCTTCAAGGGTCTGGGCGAAATGAATCCGCAGCAGCTGCGCGAATCGACGATCCATCCAGACACGCGCCGACTGGTGCAGCTCACCGTCGATGGCGGCACCGAAACCCATGCGCTGATGGACATGTTGCTGGCGAAGAAACGCGCGGGCGATAGGAAGACATGGCTGGAAACGAAGGGCGATCTGGCCACGCTGGAAGTCTGAATCATGGTTTCGTTGCCTCCGGCCATTGCGACGGCACACACCTCGACGCGACTGCATGGACTTCGTGGCGCGGCGACGTTGGAGGTGTGAGTTGAGCGTGCAGATCGCGCTGTTCCGAGGCATCAACGTCGGCAAGGCCAAACGCATCGCGATGGCCGATCTGCGCACGATGTTCGAAATGCTGGGCTATACGAACGTGCGCACATTGCTCAACAGCGGCAATGTCGTGTTCGAGGCCAGCCGCAGCTCGACCAAGGCCAATGCAACAAGAATCGCTCAAACACTGGTCCAGACCACCGGCGTATCCGCCAACGCACTCGTGCTCACGGCATCGGAACTGGACGCCGCAGCGGACGGCAATCCGTTTATCGATCGCATGGACGATCCGTCGCGGATGTTGGTCGGCTTCATGACCGCTGATGCCGACCGCACACCGCTGCAGGCGCTGGTCGACAGCGCGGCTGCGGACGAACATATCGCACTGGCCGCAGACGCGCTCTACCTCTGGTGCCCCGACGGTGTTCTGGACAGCGCGTTCGCCGCGAAACTCCTCGGCCCGAAATTCCGCGACCTGATCACCAGCCGCAACTGGTCCACCGTGCGCAAACTGCAGGCGCTCGCCGCCGCATGACGGAAGAAGATCGCGAAACGCCGCTGACGGCCGCCGACGGCCACGCCGAAACCGCCTTGCATGCCGCCGCATGGGCGGGCGACCTGGCCGAAGTGCGTCGGTTGATCGCAGCAGGCATCGACCCGAACATCATGGATTCCATCGGCGAAACGCCGCTGTTCGGCGCGGCGGCATGCGCGAGGACGGATGTCGTCGCTTATCTGCTCTCGGCCGGTGCGCGG
>JANLSB010000107.1:0-1753 GCA_031362125.1 Lysobacterales bacterium
CAAGGGTCTGCCGCAGGCTGTGCACGCTGCCCTGCCGCCCACGCCTCGAACATCGCGTCGCGGCTGTCCAGGCCCATCGCCGGCAGCGCGTGGTTGACGAGGTAGGTGGCGCCCGCGTGGGTGTTGTCCCACATCGCCTGGTGTGCGGCGGGCAGGCCGTGCCAGGGCACGACCGTCGGGGGCGTCGCGTCCAACTGCCCGGCGGCGATCATCTGATTCATGCGCGTCACCTCGAAGGCGTTGCACAGGTGCGTGCCCAGGATCGTGGTGGTGGGCATCAGGATGCGGCGCTGGCGCGTCCAGACCTGCGGGGCGTAGAAGGCATAACGCCGGTTCTGCATGGCTTCTGCATGCACCACGCGGCCGCGCCGAAGGGCGTGGGCGTGCGGTCCTGGGAATCGCGCACCGAAGCACGCAAGCTCTCGATCGCGCGCCGGGCATCGGTGCGCGTCTCGTAGCCCTGGATCGAGAAGCCGGCGTACATCGGGCCCCGCCCCGCCAGCGGCGACAGCAGCTCGCTCTGCCCCGCGCAGATGGCCACCAGATCGCCGACCTTCGACCACCCCTCGCGCCGCCGCCTCGCTGGTCAGCACGCAGACCAGCGCTTCATTCGGCTCGGGCGTGTCGACCGGCACCAGCCGTTCGACTGCGGACTCGATCGGCTGCCCGAAGCGCGGCTCGCCGCTGTCGCTGTCGCGCGGCACGCCGACCCACACATCGCCCACGATTCGCGGCAGCGCCCAGGTGTGTGCGTCGGGCCGCGACGGAAAGTCGGTGTTGCCGCAGACGTGCGTGAAGGCGATGCCGCCGTGCTCGGTGGCCCAGTTTTGCCAGCTCGCCGCGTCGATGACCGGGTTGATCTGGGCTTGCCGCACCGGCATCGGTGCTGGAACGGCGGCTTCATCGCGCATGCGTTCACCTTAGCACCGGGCTGCCTTCCGGGGCCCGCCCGTGCCGCTGCCTGCGCAGGCTCTAGACTGCCCGCGCATGCGCCGCGCCTTCCAACTCTCGCTGACCTCGACCTTGCTGGTGGCGGCGTTGTGGGGTGGGGCTGCGCAGGCGGCCAGCGACGGGCTGCAGCGGTTGGCGCTGGTCGTCGGCAATGCGCGCCTGGGCAGCCAGCGCGTGCTGGACCCGGCGCCGCGTGACGTGCGCGCCGTGGCCGCAGCGCTGCGCGAGGCCGGCTTCCTCGTCATGCAGCGCGAAGACCTCGGCGCCGATGCGCTGCGTGCCGATCTCGACGAGTTCCGCAGCCGGCTGGCGGCGGGCGGTGTCGGCTTCATCTACATCAGCACGCTCGGCGCGCAGCTCGACGGGCAGACGCTGCTGCTGATGCGCGACACGCGGCTGCCGGATGCCGACGACGCATCGCCGGCGCAAGTGGCCGCGGCCTTGCGGCGCGATGCGGTCGAGCTGGTGGAGGTGCTGCACGCCTTGTCGGGCCCGACGGCGGCCACGCCCGCCAGCGGCGCGGCGCGCGGCCCGCGCGCGCTGGTGCTCGATGCCGCTTGGCACCACCCCTTGCTCGACCGCTTGCCGCTGCCGGGCCTGGCCGAGCCGAAACTGCCGGCCGGTGTGATCGCGCTGTCCAGCCAGGCCAACGGGCAGGTGCAACTGGTGCCGCTGGTCGGCGCGCTGCCGGCCTCAACGGGTGCGGCGGCACCGGCCCCGCGCGAGCTGGCCGCCACACCGCTGGCGCGGCAACTCGTCGCGCGGTTTGCGACGCCGGGGTTGTCGGCCACGGCAGCGCTGC
>JANLSB010000138.1:0-2710 GCA_031362125.1 Lysobacterales bacterium
CCTCGTAGAGGTCACGGGCCAGCACCAGTATGGTTTCGTGGCCCATGTAGGTCGGCGCCAACGAAATCCTGCGCAGCACCGTCAGCGAACGCGCGCCGTAACCGGCCTCTTCCTTCAATTCGCGGTTGGCGGCTTCCTCCGGCGTTTCGCCATCGTCGATCTTGCCCTTGACCAGGCCCAACTCGTAACGATGGGTTCCTGCGGCATATTCGCGAATGAGCAATGCAGTGTCGTCGTCCAGCATCGGCACCACGATCACCGCGCCGTGGCCGGTGGCGGGCGCACGATGGTAGAGCCGGCGTTCGCCGTTGGAAAATTCAAGATCAAGTTCTTCGACCACGCGATGGGGGTCGCCTTGACGGCGACGCACCTCATGGATGATCGGCAGCGGACGGGTCATCCGGCACCCTCGCAGACGCGCTGCATGGCCGGACAGGGGATAATGGGGGAATGAAAACGCATGCCACGATCATAAACGACACAGGGGCGAGCGACGCGGGCGATGCTGTCGCCGACCGCTGGCGCACGCGCGATCTGGCGGTGCTCTGGCACCCGTGCACGCAGATGCGCGAACATCCGGACAGCCTGCCGCTGCTGCCGGTGGCGCGGGGCGAAGGCGCCTGGCTGATCGGCCACGACGGCCGTCGCACGCTGGATGCGGTCAGCAGTTGGTGGACCAACATCCACGGCCACTGTGAGCCGCGCATCGCCGAAGCCATTGGCCGTCAGGCCAGGACGCTGGAGCAGGTGATCCTGGCCGGCTTCTCGCATCCACCCGCAGTGGAGCTCGCCGAACGTCTGCTCGCCGTGGCCCCGCGTCAGCCTGGCCGAGCGCCGCTGAGCAAGGTGTTCTACGCCGACAACGGCTCCTCGGGCGTGGAAGTGGCGCTGAAGATGGCCTTCCACTGGTATCGCAATCGCGGCGACGAGCCGCGACGCACCAAGTTCGTTGCGCTCACCAACAGCTACCACGGCGAGACCGTCGGCGCGCTGTCGGTGGGCGACATTCCACTGTATCGCCGGGTCTACGCACCGCTGCTGATGGAGGTGCTGTTCGCGCCGTCGCCGGACGCCTTCGGCACAAACGATGCGCACGCCGCCGCGCAGCGCGCCGAGGACGCCGCTGATGCGCTCGCACGCCTGCTCGATCACCATCCCGGCGAGGTCTGCGCGATGATTCTCGAACCGCGGGTGCAATGCGCTGGCGGGATGCGTATGCACGATCCGGTCTATCTGAAACGCGCGCGCGACCTCTGCGATGCGCACGGCGTGTTCCTGATCGCCGACGAGATCGCGGTCGGTTTCGGCCGCACAGGGACGCTGTTCGCCTGCGAACAGTCCGGCGTCCAGCCTGATCTGCTCTGCCTCTCGAAGGGCCTCACCGGCGGCTTCCTGCCGTTGGCGGCGGTGCTGGCGACGCAGGCGATCTACGACGGCTTCCTCGACGACTCGCGCGAACGCGCTTTCCTGCATTCGCACAGCTACAGCGGCAACCCGCTGGCATGTGCGGCGGCGCTCGCCTCACTCGACATCCTGCAGGGCGACGACATCATCGCCCGCAACCGCACCATCGCCGCGAAGATGGCCGCACTGGCCGCGCCGTTCGCGTCGCATCCGCTGGTCGCCGAGGTGCGGCAGGCGGGCATGATCCTGGCGATCGAACTGCACCCCGAAGCCGATTGCCGCGGCGATGGCCACGCGGTCGAGATCTCAGGCCGCCGCGGCCTGCGCGCGTACCGCAAGGCGCTCGATCACGGCGTGCTGCTGCGCCCACTCGGCGACGTGCTGTACTGGATGCCGCCCTACTGTGTGGACGACGCGCAATTGGAACAGATCGCCGCCGCCACCCGCGCCGCCATCGAGGAAGCCGCCGCATGAGACTGACCCGCGTCTTCGTCGACCTGCCGCTCGCACCCGGCGCGCGCGTCGAGTTGCCCGAAAGCGCGGGCGCGCATCTGGTGCGTGTGCTGCGCCTGCGCGAAGGCGAGGCATGCGTGCTGTTCAACGGCGACGGCCACGACTACGACGCGCGGCTGCTCAGCGCGGGCAAGCGCGGGGTCGAAGCCGAAATCGATGGTATGCGCGTCGTCGACAACGAATCGCCGCTGCGGCTGGTGCTGCTGCAGGGCATCGCCCGCGGCGAGAAGATGGATCTGATCCTGCAGAAAGCGACCGAACTGGGCGTGGCTGCGGTCGTACCGGTGTTCGCCGATCGCACCGAAGTCCGGCTCGACGGCGAGCGCCTGGAAAAACGCGTCGCGCACTGGCGCAGCGTCGTCGCATCGGCCTGCGAGCAGAGCGGCCGCGCGTGCATGCCGGAGGTGCTGCCGCCCACTGGATTATCGGAAGCGGCAGCCGCGCTGGATATGGACACCGTGAAACTCACTCTCGATCCGCTCGGCGAACATCGTTTCGACACGCTGTCGCCGGTCGGCGCCGCGGGCATCGTGATCGGGATCGGTCCGGAAGGCGGCTGGTCGGAGAAGGACCGCGCGATTCTGCGCAGCGCCGGCTTCAGCGGCCTGCGCCTCGGCCCGCGGGTACTGCGCACGGAAACCGCAGGACTCGCCGCGATCGCAGCGCTGCAGGCGAAATTCGGCGATCTGTAGGGTGGGCCCCTGGCCCACCATTGCAAACTATCAGCAAAGACTTGCAATGATCGAAGCGATTTCGATCGACGTTCGAAGCGATCGGTCACCTCGCAATGGTG
>JANLSB010000161.1:0-1615 GCA_031362125.1 Lysobacterales bacterium
TGCGGCGGAATCCGAGATCAAGCGCATGCTCGAACTCGCCGACCTGCCGATGAACGGCCAGACCCAGCTGTACGACGGCCGCACTGGCGAGGCGTTCGATCGCCACACCACGGTCGGCTATATGCACGTGTTGAAGCTGAATCACTTGGTCGACGACAAGATGCACGCACGGTCGACCGGCCCGTACTCGCTCGTCACCCAGCAACCGCTGGGCGGCAAGGCGCAGTTCGGCGGTCAGCGCTTCGGCGAAATGGAAGTCTGGGCGCTGGAAGCCTATGGCGCGGCCTACACCCTGCAGGAAATGCTGACGGTGAAGTCCGACGACGTGCAGGGCCGCAACCAGATGTACAAGAACATCGTCGACGGCGAATACGAAATGGTCGCCGGTATGCCGGAATCCTTCAATGTGCTCGTGAAGGAAATCCGCTCGCTGGCCATCAACATGGAGCTGGAAGAGACCTGACGAAAGGCTGTTGTGCCGGACGAGTCGACGAACCTGCTTTCAAAACAGGTTCGCCGCGAAGTTCGGGACGACGAACACGCTAGCCACCAACGTCAATGACCTCTTCCTGATTCCCGGAGAAATCAAATGAAAGATTTGCTCAACCTGTTCAACCAGCAGCGCCCGATCCTCGACTTCGACGCGATCAAGATCGCGCTGGCGTCGCCGGACCTGATCCGCTCCTGGTCCTTCGGCGAAGTCAAGAAGCCGGAAACCATCAACTACCGCACCTTCAAACCGGAGCGCGACGGCCTGTTCTGCGCCGCCATCTTCGGCCCGATCAAGGACTACGAGTGTCTGTGCGGCAAGTACAAGCGCATGAAGCACCGCGGCGTGGTCTGCGAGAAGTGCGGTACCGAAGTGACTCTCGCCCGCGTCCGTCGCGAGCGCATGGGCCACATCGACCTCGCCTCGCCGGTCGCCCACATCTGGTTCCTCAAGTCGCTGCCGTCGCGCATCGGCCTGATGCTGGACATGACCTTGCGCGATATCGAACGCATCCTGTATTTCGAGGCGTTTGTGGTGACCGAGCCGGGCCTGACCCCGCTGGAACGCGGCATGCTGCTGACCGAAGAACAGTTCATGACCGCACGCCAGGAACATGGCGACGATTTCGAAGCGGCGATGGGCGCCGAAGCGGTCTATGACCTGCTGCGCACGATCGATCTGCAGTCGGAAATGGTCCAGCTGCGCGAAGACATTGCCAGCACCGGTTCCGAAACCAAGCTCAAGCGTCTGACCAAGCGGATCAAGCTGGTCGAAGCCTTCCTCGAATCGGGCAACCGCCCGGAGTGGATGGTGATGACCGTGCTGCCGGTACTGCCGCCGGATCTGCGCCCGCTGGTGCCGCTGGACGGCGGTCGTTTCGCGACCTCCGATCTCAATGATCTGTATCGCCGCGTCATCAACCGCAACAACCGCCTCAAGCGTCTGCTCGAACTCAATGCGCCCGACATCATCGTGCGCAACGAAAAGCGCATGCTGCAGGAATCGGTCGACGCGCTGATGGACAACGGCCGCCGCGGTCGTGCGATCACCGGCACCAATAAGCGTCCGCTGAAATCGCTTGCCGACATGATCAAGGGCAAACAGGGCCGCTTCCGCCAGAATCTG
>JANLSB010000188.1:0-2292 GCA_031362125.1 Lysobacterales bacterium
GGTAGGCGCCTCGAACTGTGCCGAGGCGCCCTTGCTGCTTACTGACCCTTCAAGACCAGGTCGAGGAACGGCTTCAACGCGTCCATGGTCAACGTCTGTTGCAGCGCTGCGGTCAGCGTGGTGTCGCCGCTGCCGGCGCTACAGCTCGAAGCGCTCTCACCGAAGCTGCATGTGAACGAGCCGCTGCTGAACTGGCAATGCTTGCCGCCACGGATGCGCGCATCGTAAGTCGATGCGTCAGGCGTCGCGAGATTCGCGAGCATCAGCGCGGCGTTAGTTGCGTATGGGGTCACGCAATCTTTCGAACCAGTCACGACCATGGTAGGCACTACCACGTTGAGCGCTGCGGTCGAAGCTTTCGGGTTGGTTTCCGCAGGCGCAAATGCGAACAACGCGTTGAGGCCGGCATTGTTGACTGCGCCGAGGAACGCTGCGCCGCCGCCCATGGAGTGGCCACCGACTTTATTCAAGAATCCTGTTGAAGCGAAATGCGCTGAGAAAATAAGATCTTGAGATGTGGTGAGGTCCGGACGGCAAAGACCGGTTCGAGCCATCGTTTCGAGTCAGTCCTCAGCTGTAGAGTCGATATTGTCATTGCTGCGAATTTCCAGCTTGGCGATACGGGCTTCAAGCGCATCGATTCTCTTCAGCAAGTTGTTCAATGTGTCGATATCGACGCTGTCCGGATCGGCATTGCCCGAAAATGTCCTGGCTGCACTGTGCTCGGACATCGCCGGTTCACCGCACAGTAGCTGCGCATAGCGGTCCTCTCGCTGACCGCCGCCGCGCGGCAAGCGTCTCACCATCGGCGTGTCGCGTTCGGCCAGACGTTCCAGCGTGTGGCGCACATCGTCGATATCGGCGAAGCGATGCAGACGTTCGCTGCGCGTGAGCAGTTCATGCAGGGTCTGCGGGCCGCGCAGCATCAACAGCGACATCAGGCACGTCTGCGCGGGTGTGAGATCGAGCACCTTGTCCATGCGGTGCAGATAGCGCTCGCTGCGTGCGCCGTATTCGGATTTGACCAGGCCGCGGACTTCCATCTGGCGCAGCGCGTGGCCGATATCGCCGATGTTGAGATTCGTCGTCGGCTCGCGCGCGGTCTTCTGGTTGCATGCGAGCGCGATATTGTTGAGGGTGAGCGGATAGACATCGGGAGTGGTCGCGGCTTTTTCGACCAGACTGCCGAGGATGCGTGCCTCGGTCGTCGTCAGGCGTGGTGCGGTGGTGTGGTCGGTGCGTTCTGCGGGCGTGTCCATCGTGAGTCCTGATGCAAGTTACGTGGATTCTAACGGCTTGTTGCAGGGTTCATCCGTGCGGGTGCATGCTCGCTGCGGTGCTCGAACGAGACGGAAATCTCAGTCGAGCGGGTGACGGTTCGATCCCCAATGGAGATTCCCCATGCGAAACAGTGTGCGAAATACCCAGATCCGCGGCTTGGCGCTGTGTCTCGCGCTGGTGGCCACGCCCGCCGCAATGGCTGGCAACCTGACTTGCAAGATGACCTACAACCTGTCCGGCTGGTCCGCCTTCTACAAGACCGCGTCCGGCACCGGCAGCGTGAGCTGCAGCAACGGGCAGCGGCTATCGGTGAAGATCGAGACCAAAGGCGGTGGCCTCACCTTCGGCAAATACAGGATCCGCAACGGCTTCGGCGAGTTCGCCAATGTCGACGATATCCGTGATGTGGTCGGCAGCTACGCCACCGCCGAAGCCCATGCCTCCGCCGAGAACAGCGCATCTGCGCAGGCGATGACCAACGGCAAGGTATCGCTGGCGCTGTCGGGCAAGGGCAAGGGCTGGTCGCTCGGTGTGGCCTTCAGCAGGTTCACGATCGAAGCGGGACACTAGCCGGACGAAGTCGCGGCGGGAGCTGGCTCGCCGCCAACAGGTTTCGTTGAAAATCATCGACGCGGCGTTCGATTTTCCGTGAATGCTGCTATGCAAGATGACAACGTCTTGAAAACTCTCTAGATTCGGATCTCCATTCGGTACCGTATTGAAGCGGTCCTGCCTTGTTCTTGAATGTGGATTCCCAGGAGGGAGCGGATGAATCGTCGTATCTTTGGCCGCATGTTGGCGGCTTTTTTCTTGTGTTTTTGTTCAATCGGCGCGAACGCGCAATCGACCTATACCCAAACCAAATATCCGATCGTGTTGGTGCATGGTTTGTTCGGATTCGACTCGGTGTTGGGTGTCTATGACTACTGGTACGGGATCGGCGACGAGCTGAAGGCCGGTGGCGCCAAGGTCTATACCGCCAGTGTCTCCGCCAGCAATTTCTCTGAAGTG
>JANLSB010000195.1:0-3382 GCA_031362125.1 Lysobacterales bacterium
TGACTGTCATCGGTTGCAGTCGATCTTCGTGCTCGCGGCCGACATGCAGGAAGCTGGCACCGCTCGGCGCAAGCAGCCATTTGTGGCAGCTGCCCACGTAGAAATCGCAGGGGATAGCCGCGAGATCCAGCGCGATCGAAGCGACCGCGTGTGCACCGTCGACGACGCTGACGATGCCGCGACGCTGCGCTTCCTCGCAGATCCTGCGTGCCGGCATCACCAGTCCGCTCGCGGACAGGATGTGGCTGAAGAAGATCAGGCGTGTTCCGGCACCCATGGCGTCGACGGCCGCGGTCACGATCTCTTCGGGATCGCCGGGCGTGCGCGGAACCGGAAACGTGCGTAGCAACAGACCGCAGCGCTCCGCCACACGCTCCCAGCACCAGCGCATGGTGCGGTATTCCTGGTCGCTCAGCAGGATGTCGCCCGGCGCCTCCAGCGGCAGCGACGACGCCACCAGGCTCATCGCCGCGCTGACGCTCGGTGTGAACAGCAGTCGGTGGGGCGAACCGCCGACGAAGTCGGCCAGCGCGCGGCACGCCTGCCAGAGTAGCGGCGGCAGCCGGCGCAGGAGGAAGTCCGCCGGATCGCCCGCGAGCTGCAGACGTAGTCCAGCGGTCGTGTCGTGCACTTCGCGCGGCAGCGGCCCGAACGAGCCCGCGTTGAGGTAGACCACGGATGGCGGTAGCAGCATCCGCTCGCGGACGCGCGCCCAGTCGACGGGGGGCATGGCGAGTGAAGGCTCCACGGAACGGTCTCTGGGTGCCGGCTGCGGGTCGCGCACTCAGGCCGGGGCCGTGGCGACGTGCATTTCCATGTAGCTGTCGCCGCACCATTCGCCGAACGTCGCCACCTCTCCGGACAGATTGGTGCCCATGCCCAGCGACTTGGCGAGCGGCACCGAGAAGGTGAACTCCGACCGCGGCCGCAGGAACAGCACGCTGGACGTGCGCTGGCTGCCGACGCGCTGGGACATGTTGGGCGAGACCACCTGGTGTTGCGGCGCCTTGATCCTGCCATCCGACAGCAGCGGCGCGACCGAGCCACAGAACACCAAGAGACAGCCCGGCCGCGGCGGCAGCCCGATGAACTTGCCGTCGATCTCCACCTGCAGGCTCACGAAGCCGTTCGGTGACGGCGTCTGCACGATCACCGAAACGATCGACAGATCGTAATGCGGCGCCATCCGATTCGGTTGCTGCTCGGCGCAGCGGTCTTCCGGCACCTCGGGGTAGAAGCGGTAGCGCAGCACGGGATCGCAATCGACCAGCGCATCAAGATCGGCCACGAGATGTACGTCCATGCTCCTGAGCACAGCCTTCGCGGTGTTCTGCGAAATGCGGTAATACAGTTCGAAATACTCGTTCCAGACCCGTTCGAATTCGGGCGATGGAAACATGTTGTCCGAGATGCCCATGGAATAGACCATGGCGTAGTCCGAGTAATCGCCGGTGTTGGTGCTGCGGGCGGTGCTTTCGGAGCCCAGTGGAGAGAAGCCGCGGCGCATGACCGGCGAGGGATTGGTCACCGCCCGCTTCGTCTCGTCATCGGCGGTAGTGAAGAATTGCATGGCGGCGTCGCCCGCGCGTGCGTGCGCATCGAGCAGCGCGGCGTCCACTTCGAGGTAGAAGATCCCCTGTTCGGTCACGCAGCGGCGAAGCTCGTCCCTGCGCTCGTCGCGGTTGAGTGCGTCCAGCGCGAAGGCCGGCACGGTCCGGTCGTTCATCGGTCTCTGTCCTGTGTCTGCGAATGGCGGATGATCACGGCCGTGCCGTGGCGTGGGTATGGGTTCCGGCGGTGCGGAGATTGACGTAGTTGTTGCTGATCCACTCGCCGAAGGTGGCGGTGTCGCCGGTGAAATCGACATCCAGTCCGCTGGAACGGGCGAGCGGCACCGAGAACCGGAAGTCCGGCTTCGGGCGCAGGAAGAACACGCTGGACGTGCGGGCGCTACCGATCCGCTGATCGACCGAAGGCGAAGCCACACGGTGGCGCGGCGCCTTGATCCTGCCGGCCGAGACCAGCGGTGCCACCGCGCCGCAGAGCACCACGATGCCACCGGGGATCGGCGGCAGGTCGACGTAACGACCCGCTACCTCGCACTGCAGGCTGACGAAGCCGTTGGCGCAGGGGGTCTGCTGAATCGTGGTGATCATGGACAAATCGTAGTGCGGGGCCATGCGCTGCGGTTCCTGCTCCGCGCAGCGATCTTCCGGCACCTCGGGAAAGTAGCGGAAGCGCAGCAGCGGGTCGCACTGCAGGAAGTCATCGATATCCTCGTCCAGTACTGCGTCGGAGGCCGTCAGCACGGCACGGGCGATGTCGCGGGTGATGGCATAGAAATAGTCGGAATAGGTCGTCCAGATCTGCTCAAATGCCTCCGACGGGTAGAGGTTACCGGATAGGCCGGTGGAGTAGGCCATCGAATAGTCCGTGTATTCGCCGCCGTTGGTGATCCTGGCGGTGCTTTCCGCTTCCAAATCGGATAACCCGCGGCGGATGTTCGGCGTGAGGTTCTTCAGCACGTTGCGTTGCTCCGGGGTGCTGTTCTCGAACAGATCCATCACGGCAGTCATCGCTTTGGCGTGCTCCTGCTTCAGTATCTCGTCCTCGCGGACGTAGAAGACGCCGCGTTCGAACAGCATCGTGCGAAAGGTGTCGAGGCGGGTGCCCGCTTTGAGTTCATCCAGCTCGAAAACGTGGATGTGCATATCATTCATAGTCATGTCGCCTCGTGTCTGGCTCTTGCATCCGGATGGGGTTCAACGGCTAAACCGGCGCGGCTCAGGTCTGTCCGTTGGAACGGATCAGGCCGAGCAGGCCGTGCTGTAGGAATTCGCCGTAGGACACCGTCTGATTGGTCCCGGCGTGTGCATGGTGCGGTGGAACGAACGGGGCGATTTCGCTGTTATAGGACAGGTTCGCGAAGAAGGGAATCGACAACCGCTCGGCGTTGATGTACTTCACCCTGTGTACCGGGGCCGGGTAATAGTCGTTGGTCAGGTGCGCCATGTATGTGCCGCAATTGACCAGGAAGTGCTGGTCCGACACCGGGATGTCGAGATAGCCCTCGTTGGTTTCGACCTGGAGATTGGGCACGGCGGTCTGGTAGAGAACCGTGATCAGCGAAACGTCCTGATGGTGCTCGAAGCTCAGCTTCTCGCCGTCGGGCCCGGTCTTCACCGGCGGATAGTCGTCCAGATAGGGATAGCGGATCAGCGATACCGCAGAGAGCGTATCCATCTTGGTGAAGTGCGGCTCGAAGAAGGCTTCGTCGCGGCCGAGTGCGATCGCGAAGCCGCGTAGGATCGTGGCGGAGACGTCGAAGACCTCCGAGAAATAGCGCTCGTAATACTGCTGCATGCCCGGATGCCTGTCCGCG
>JANLSB010000203.1:0-4348 GCA_031362125.1 Lysobacterales bacterium
TCGACGCGGGCGACATCATCCGGATGCGATCGGTGCAGCCAGCTGTCCGGGTGGGTGTTTTCGTTGAGCTTGATGAGCGTGCCGTCGCTCTGCATTTTCGCGATCAGCGAAGCGCTCTCGGCGTCGCTGCCGTCGCACCAGTGGATCGCATCGGGGCAGGTCAACCGGGCCACCTCCATCACCCAATCGTTGAGGCGCTGCAGCGAAGTCGGTGCGGTATCGGTGACGGCGATCGCGTTCATGAAAGACGTGGTCTCAGGCTCGAAGGGCGGAAATGGGCGGAACAGTCGGAATGAGGGTGTCCATGACGTGCTCGACATAGGCTTCGAACTCGTCGTGGGCGAGGCGGGGGTTGTGCAACTGCAGCCGTAGCTGCAGGAAGCCCACATATGCGGCATAGGCCAGACGCGCGCGGTGCTGCGCATCGGTGCGCGCGAGCCCGGTCTGTCGGAACGATGCGGCGAGATAGTCGAGACGACGCTGCGACACCCGGCCGATCACCGGCCCCACTGCAGGGTGATCCAGCGCCTTCAGCAGCTCGCTGTAGATCTTGTGCGGTTTGACTTCGTGCGCGACCAGCTGGAACAGCGCACGCAGGCGGCTACGCGGGTCGCTGACCCCTTCGAGCTGGCCGAACACGGTCTCCTGCTCCACCGCTTCCCAGCGCTCCAGCGCAGCGGCAAGCAAGGCATCACGCGACGGAAAATGCCAATAAAAGCTGCCTTTGGTGACCCCGAGACGCCTTGCCAGAGGCTCCACCGCAACGGCGGCGACGCCCTGTTCGGCAATCAGGTCGAGGGCGGCTTGCGCCCAGTCATCGGCGCTCAATCGGCCAATACGTTCGTTTTTCGCGGCAACAGTGGTCATCAGGTTAGTGTAACCATACGGAACGGTTCGGAACAGTATCGATTGACTACGTTTGCATACTAATTTGTGGCGCGTACCGGCACATTGACATCTGCTGATTCGCATATCCATACTACAGCGTATGGAATGGCCTCGCGGTCGACCTGACAAGCACACCACACATCACGCCGAGCCTCGGCTCGCCGGAGCGCATCATGAGCATCGCCATCCATTATCTCGCACCTTTCCTCGCTCTCTTTTTGGGCGGCGCGTTCTCGGCTTATCACCGCCTGCGTCTGGCGGTATGGGCCGCGATCTCCGCGACGCTGCTGGTCGGCTGCTGGCTGCTGGGCACGCAACAGACCGCCACGCTTGCTGCGGCCGCTTTGCTGCTATTGGTTGCGGTGCCGATGCTGATCCCGGCGCTGCGCAAGAACCTGATCACCGCGCCGTTGCTGAAGTTCTACACCAAGCTGCTGCCGCCGCTCTCCGATACCGAGCGCACCGCCCTGGAATCGGGCACGGTCGGGTTCGAGGGCGAACTGTTCTCGGGCAAACCGGACTGGGACAAGCTGCTGTCGCTGCCCAAGCCGATGCTGTCCGCCGAAGAGCAGGCCTTCCTCGATGGCCCCTGCGAAGACCTGTGCAGGATGACCAACGACTGGGAGATCACCCATATCCGCGCCGATCTGCCGCCGCAGCTGTGGGATTACGTCAAACAGCACAAGTTCTTCGGTCTGAACATTCCGAAGGAGTATGGCGGCCTCGGTTTCTCGGCGCTGATGAACCACAAAGTCATCCAGAAGCTGGCACCGTCGTCCACCGTACTCAGCTCCACGGTCGGCGTGCCCAACTCGCTCGGCCCGGCCGAACTGCTGATGCATTACGGCACCGATGAGCAGAAACGCTACTACCTGCCCCGCCTCGCCGACGGCCGCGAAGTCCCCTGCTTCGCGCTGACCGGCCCGTTCGCGGGTTCGGATGCCACGTCCATTCCCGACTACGGCATCGTGTGCATGGGCGAATGGAACGGCGCCAACGTACTCGGCATGCGTCTGACGCTCAACAAGCGCTATATCACCCTCGCCCCGGTCGCCACGATCATCGGCGTCGCCTTCCGGATGTACGACCCGGACGGTCTGCTCGGCGACAAGAAAGACATCGGCATTTCGCTGGCGCTGGTGCCGCGCGACACCGCCGGTCTCGAGATCGGCCGCCGCCATTTCCCGCTGAACTCGCCGTTCCAGAACGGCCCGATCCGCGGCAAGGACGTATTCGTGCCGCTGAGCCAGCTGATCGGCGGCGAAGAATGCGCCGGCCAAGGGTGGCGCATGCTGATGGAATGCCTGTCGGTCGGCCGCGCCATTACCCTGCCCTCCACCGCCAGCGGCGGCGTCAAGATGGGTGCGATCGTCACCGGCGCCTACGCCCGCATCCGCAAGCAGTTCGGCCTGTCGATCGGCCGTTTCGAGGGCGTCGAAGAAGCGCTCGCCCGCATCGCCGGCAAGGCCTATGCCACCAGCGCATTGTCCGAAGCAACCGCAGCTGCGGTCGCACGCGGCGAAAACCCGGCGGTGCCCTCGACTATCTCCAAGTACCACTGCACCGAGATGGCCCGCGAAGTCTCGAGCGACGTGATGGACATCCACGGCGGCAAGGGCATCATCCTCGGCCCACGCAATTACGCCGGTCGCGGTTGGCAGGCCTCGCCGATCGCGATCACGGTCGAAGGCGCCAATATCATGACCCGCAGCCTGATGATCTTCGGCCAGGGCGCGATCCTCTGCCATCCGTGGGTGATGAAGGAAATGAAGGCCGCTCAGTTGGAGGATCCGAAGCAGCGCCTCACCGAGTTCGATCACAGTCTATTCGGACACATCAGCTTTGCCATCTCCAATGCGGTGAGGGCATGGTGGTTCGGCTTTACCGGCTCACGTATCGGCACCACACCGGCCGGCGAATACACCCGACGCTGCTACCGCAAGCTCAACCGCTATTCGGCGGCGCTCGCGGTGATGGCCGACACCTCGATGCTGCTGCTCGGCGGCAAACTCAAGTTCAAGGAATCGCTGTCCGGCCGCCTCGGCGATGTGTTGAGCCATCTCTACATCATCAGCGCGATGCTCAAGCGCTACGAGGATCAGGGCCGCCCGGTCGCCGACCATCCACTCCTGGCCTGGGCTTTCCACGACTCGATCCACAAGATCGAAGTCGCGCTTTCCGGCGCGTTGCGCAACTTCCCGATCCGTCCGGTCGGCTGGTTGCTCTGGACAGTGATCTTTCCGTGGGGTCGTCGCGCGCAGGCCCCGAGCGACCGCCTCGGGCACCGTGCCGCCGCGCTGCTGATGACGCCCTGCGAAGCCCGCGACCGCCTCGCTGACGGCCTGTTCCTTGAGCCTTGCGAGAACAATCCGGCGGGCCGCGTGAACAGCTACCTCGCCAAGATGATTCTGGCCGAGCCGGTCGAGCGCAAATTTCTCAAGGCGCTGAAGAGCAGCGATATCGAAGCGCTGGAGTTCACCGAGCAGCTGAGCGAAGGCGTGCGTGAAGGCTGGATCACTGCGGACGAACGCAGGCAGCTGGAAGAGCTGCGCGAGATGACGCTCGATACGATCATGGTCGACGATTTTGAATCGTGGGAACTGCGTTCGGCCGGCTACGTCGAAGAACCGGTCGCCAGCACTCACCGCGCCGCCGCCTGAGATTTTCGCAGAGGCACGATGCACATCACGAACGGCGGGATTTCCCGCCGTTCGCGTTTCCGGAAACCAGACATGGCCAACAAAACCCACGCTCTGTATCGCCGCCTGCAGCGCTGGCCCGCCGGCGGCTGGCTGTTCACCCGCGCGATCTGCTTCAAGGCACCCTACTTCGCCAGCATCTCGCCGCGTATCGAAGTGCTGGAACCCAATCGCTGCGAAGTGACCCTGCGCCACCGCCGCAAAGTCGCCAACCACATCGGCACCGTGCATGCGATCGCGCTATGCAACATGGCCGAACTCGCCGGCGGGATGATGACCGAAGTGTCGCTGCCCGATGCGATGCGCTGGATCCCGAAAGGCATGACCGTCGAATACGTGAAGAAAGCCGTCGGCACGATGCGCGCGGCGGCGACGCCTTCGATCCCGGTGGTCGAATCGACCGAAGGCTACGCGCTGCCGGTGGAGGTGGTCGTCACCGACCCCAAAGGCGACACCGTCTTCCGCGCCACGATTTCGATGTGGCTGTCGCCCAAACGAAGCGCCTGATCCGCTTGGGGTGTCGGCATGACGAACGACTCGATCCTGATGCTTTGCGGCTTGCACAGCTTCGGCTTTGCGGCGTTCCACATCGCGTTCTGGGCACTGTTCCGCTGGCCTAAAACCCTGGCATCGACGACCCCCGCCAACCGCGCGATCCTGCAGATCGTCAATATTCAGCTGATCTGGTTGTTCCTGTGCGTTGGCGGTCTGTGCCTGCGCTTTCCCGATCCACTGATCCAGAGCGGGCTCGGCCGGGCCGT
>JANLSB010000213.1:0-2794 GCA_031362125.1 Lysobacterales bacterium
GATCGGATCGATGCTGATGTAGTCCATCTCGAAGTAGTGCTTCACCCATGCTTCCGGGTAAGTGCCCATGCGCAGTTGATTCGGATGGTCGTTGACCAACGGCAGATCCACCGCATAGAACCAGAAATCGATCCCCATCGATTTGACGACGTGATCAATGTCCGCAGTCAGCGCTTCGGTGCTCAGCGCGTGCTCGAAAGCGCGCAATCGATCGATATCGAACAGCATCCTGTCTGTACTTGCCATAGTCATCCCTATGATGCCTGCCCGTTGCCGAGACGATGATGTACGACGTCGGGCCGCGACGAGGGAGCGGCATTGTCCAGCAAGACCGCAAGCGTGTCCCCGTCATGCCCGGTCAAGTCGATAAAGTAACAGGCTTGTCATGCGCAGTGTGCATCCATTCCTTTGCGGCGCTGCGACACCATGGCGCAGCCGAAAGTTACAATTGAAACTACCCAGCAGGCTCCGGCTTGCTCTCATCGCCCGTCGAGAGCCCAGTATGGTCACCACCTTCCGTGCGCCGTTTGTTACCCGCGATGCCGTGATCGAGGTGCTCCGCCACCGGGGCTATGCCGTGCTCGCGCCAGAGCAGGTCGCCGCGCTGTGCGGCGTTTCCCTCGACGCGCTGCGGGCGCTGGCGTCGAGCTGGGCCGACCTGCCGCCGGACGAATACCTGCGCGACGGAGGACGCTATCGTCAGCGGCGCCATGCCTGTTTCGAGGTCGGTGCCGGAAGCTGCGTACAGGCACCCCATCGCGCCCATTACCAGCCGCTGAACTACAACGCATTGCATGGAGGCCTCCAGCGCTGGTTCGAGCCGATTGCTCCAGAGACGGTCGCCGCGCCCGTATGGACGACGATGTTGGAAGCGTTGGGCGCCCAACTGAGCCAAATCCGTCCAACAGAACCCTGGTATGTGGAAGCACATCAGTTCCGGATCGACACCCGCGACGGGATCGGCCGGCCGACACCGGAGGGCGCGCATCGGGATGGCGTCGATTTCGTCGCGGTGTTCATCGTTGACCGGCAAGCGATCCGCGGCGGTGAAACCCGGGTGTTCGAGGCAGACGGTCCGGATGGCCAGCGCTTTACGCTGACCGAGCCTTGGAGTCTGCTGTTGCTTGACGATACCCGGATGATCCACGAGACCACACCGATCCAGCCCGAGCAGTCGGCGACTGACGGTTGTGAAGGCAGGCCCGGGCATCGCGACACCCTGGTATTGACCTTCCGGGGCGGTGGATTCCAGGCAGAAGCCTCAGCAGGCTGTTGAAAAACAGCCTGTTAGCGCGGCCATGGAGGGCCGCGACTTGAAGAACGCGCAGGATGTGCGTTCTTCCACAGCCTGAGTGGCTGTCCAAGCGATCAGTTCCAAGCGATCAGTTACAATTGAAACCAAATTCCAGAATGAGCGACAGAGGTTACGAATGAAGCTGGGTTCTCTGAAGCAGGGTGGGCGTGATGGCACGCTCATCGTCGTTACCCGCGATCTGCGCCGAGCTGTCCGCGCCGATGGCATCGCCGCAACGCTGCAGC
Source organism: Lysobacterales bacterium (assembly GCA_031362125.1). Taxonomy (GTDB): domain Bacteria; phylum Pseudomonadota; class Gammaproteobacteria; order Xanthomonadales; family Xanthomonadaceae; genus Lysobacter_I. Next base: position 1,540 of record JANLSB010000213.1, read on the forward strand.
GCGCGCTGGAGGACTGGTCCAATACCGCGCCACGATTGAATGCGCTGTCTGAAGCGTTGAATGCGGGGGAAGCCGAAGGCGCCTTCGATCTGGACATGTCGCTGCTGGCGTCGCCGTTGCCGCGTGCCTACGAATTTGTCGATGGCAGTGCCTATCTGCCGCACGTCGAGCGCGTGCGCCGCGCACGTGGTGCCGAAGTGCCGGAAAGCTTCTATGTCGACCCCTTGATGTACCAGGCGGTCAGTGCCGGTTTCTATGGCCCGCGCGACCCGGTGAGGGTGCCGAGCGAGGACTACGGCATCGACCTCGAGGCCGAAGTGGTGATTGTGACCGACGACGTGCCGATGGCGGCGACGCCAGAGCAGGCCGCCGGCCACATTCAGCTGATCGGATTGGTCAACGATGTGTCGCTGCGCCATCTGATTCCGAACGAACTGGCCAAGGGCTTCGGCTTTCTGCAGTCCAAGCCGCGCTCTGCGCTGTCGCCGGTGTTCGTGACACCGGATGAACTTGGCGACGCGTGGCGGGGCAACAAGGTGCATCTGCCGCTGCTCACCCACGTCAACGGCGCCTGGTTCGGTGCGCCTGAGGCTGGCGTCGACATGCAGTTCGACTTCGCCCAGCTCGTCGCCCACGCAGCCAGGACCAGACCGCTGTCAGCAGGCACCATCGTCGGCTCGGGCACGGTCGCCAACGAGGACACCTCGCTGGGCGCCTCCTGCTTCGCCGAGAAGCGCACGGTCGAGACGTTGGAGACCGGCAAGCCGATCACGCCTTTCATGCAATACGGCGACGTGGTGCGGATCGAAATGCTCAGCCGCGACGGCCAGGATATCTTCGGCGCGATCGAGCAACGGATCGAGCGGCCGTTGGCGTAATTCGTCCCAGCGCCTTTCCGACGGCCGCTATCGGCGCTATGGTGCGCAGAGCCGCTAACGGCGCGGCGAGGTCCTTGCGGAGCGGCCATGAGTGAATCCCTGCGGCTTTATGGCTATTGGCGCTCCAGCGCCGCGTATCGTGTACGGATCGCCCTCAACCTCAAGGGGCTTGTCTACGAGTCTGTGCCGGTGCATCTGGTTCGCGATGGTGGCGACCAGCATCGTCCCGAGTTTGCCGCGACCAATCCGCAAAAACTCATTCCGGTGCTGCAGCACGGCAGCCGGATGATCCGGCAGTCGCTGGCGATCATCGAATACCTCGACGAGATCTGGTCCGATGTGCCGCTGCTGCCCGCGACCGCCCGCGACCGCGCTCG
>JANLSB010000224.1:0-2720 GCA_031362125.1 Lysobacterales bacterium
CGCGGCGCTGTCGGCGTTCTTCCTCGAAGACCTGTTGCTGCCGCGCAACTGAGCGCCCGCTCGGCGTTGTCCGAAGCCGGATCGAGCGCGGAATGTTCGGGGCGCAAGTCGACGCAGGTGCATCGAGCGCAGCGTCAACAGGATCAATAGCCGAAGTCTTTTACATCGGTCCAAAGCGCAAGGTTCCACCTGCCGCCAACAGCGCATGTGGCAGAGCGATACGCGACACATTGCGGCCATCGTGCGTCACGCCGGACGGCCCTCCGCGCCGGATGCGCAGCGACTTGTCGCCGATCCGCAGCGTCGCCCTGTCGACCAGCGGCACGCCCAGCACGTACTCGCCGCGCGCCGGCTGCGCCGGATAGAAGCCGAGCGTGGCGAACACCAGCCAAGCGCTCATCTGTCCGGCGTCGTCGTTGCCGACGATGCCATCGGGCGCATCGCGATAGAACTGCTGCGCGATCTGCTGCACGCGCGCATGGCCCTTCTGCGGCGCATCGGTAAACGCATACAGCCAGGCGATGTGATGGCTCGGCTCGTTGCCGTGCGCGTATTGGCCGATCAGCGCCTCCTGACCAAGATGCTTGTCGGGATTGGGCACCGCGCGGATGAAGAAATCATCGAGCCACGCTTCCAACCCTTTCGCGCCGCCGAGCGCGTCGCGAAAGCCTTCGGCATCGTGCAGTGCCGGCGTGGCGGTGTACTGATAGGCGTTGGCTTCGGTGTAATCGCCGGGATTGTTCATCGGCGAGGTCGCAATCGTCGGGTCGAACGGCGTGCGCCAGCGGCCGGCGCTGTCCTTGCCACGCAGCGTGCGCGTGGTCGGATCGAACAACTGTTTCCAGGCTGCTGCACGCTGCGAAAAACGCGTCGCGAGATCGTCGCGACCGAGCCGCTTCGCGACCTGCGCCAATGCGGCATCGCCGTAGCCCAGTTCGGCGGTCATCGAAACCGATTCGCCGGTCTGCACGTCGAACGGCAGGTAGCCGTAGCTATCGAGCGTCTCCCAACCGCGCTGCGCCCATGCCGGTGCATCGGGGCGCGGCTGGGTGCTGGTGGTCAGCATCGCCTGCAGCGCAGCGTCGGCATCGATGCCGGGAACGCCTTTGGCCAAGGCATCGGCGATCACCGGCATCGCCGGATTGCCGATCATGGTGTGGGTCTCGCGGCCCCATGCGGTCCACAGCGGCAGATAGCCCATCTGCTGCTGGTGCGCGATCATCGTGTTGACGAAGCCGGGCACGCGTTCGGGCACGATCAGCGTGTACAGCGGATGCGAGGCGCGGAAGGTATCCCACAGACTCAGGGTCGAGTAATACACCCCGCCCGGCGCTTGCATCACCTCGCCTTTCGGCCCGCGCACGCGACCGTCGATATCTGCGATCTGGCTCGGATGCAGCAGGGTGCGATACAGCGCCGAATAGAAGATTCGCTTGGTGCGCGCATCGGCTTCGATGCGGATACGACCGAGCAATGCGTTCCACGCGTGATCGGCATCGTGGCGCACGTGTGCGAAATCGTAACGATCTGCGGTCGCGAGATTTTTCAAAGCGCCGTCCTCGTCCGCCGTGGACATGGAGACGCGCGCTTCCAGCACCCTGCCCTTGCCCAGATCGAAAACGAGCACATAGCGCGGCGCCTTGTCGCCGTCGCGCGGCGACAGCATGATGCGCTCGGCGATCGGCGCGCTGAAGCGCAGCGCGAACGAGGCCTGACGCTGAACCCAGTTTTTCGAGAACACCGTTCCCTGCAGACTCTGCGGGCCGACCGCGACATCCGCCCGGATCACGCGCGGGCCATCACCGAACAGGATGCCGTGCTGCAAATCCACCAGCACCTGTACGCGGCCGGGGCGATCGAAGGTGTAGCGCTGGAACGCGACGCGCTCGCTCGCGGTGAGTTCCACCCGCACGCCGCGATCGCGCAGGTTTACGGCGTAGTAACCCGGGTGTGCGGTTTCGCTCTTTTTGTCGTAACTGCTGGCGAAATCGACGGTCTGCGCGTTCCAGGCTACGCCCTGCGCGGGTTGCAGCAGCACATCGCCCAGTTCGCCGATGCCGGCGCCGCTGATGTGGGTGTTCGAGAAGCCGAGGATCTTCGGTGCGCGGTGTTGATAACCGCTGCTGTAGCTCCAGCCGCGATCGGCGTTGTCGGGGCTCGGCTGGACCATGCCGAACGGCATCGACGCGCCCGGGAAAACGTGGCCGGTGCCGTCGGTGCCGATGAAGGGATCGACATGAGCGGTCAACGGCCGTGCGGATGCCTGCGGCGACAGCAGACACAACGCCAGTGCAAGACAGGTCGGAAACACGTTCACGCGCGCCTCCAGATCACTGGATTCTTGCGCGTATCGATCACCTGCCCCGGCTGTGCGCCCGGGCACCATTGGTCGCGGTCGTTGGCCTGCGCGGGGTTCGACGCCTCAGTCAGCCGCATATCAGCATCCATGTAAATGATGGTCATCACCGAGCGCGGGCGGGCGCTCAGATTTGCGCCGGCTTTGTGGAATGTCCAGCCGAGATGGAAACTGATTTCGCCCAGATCAAAGCCGCCGCTCTCGAACGCAAAACCGTGCGTGGCCATGTTCGCGCTGATTTTCTCTTCGCTTTCGTCGGAGATGCCCAGATCGCGGCCGAAGGCCACCGACTGGCTGCGCGCATAGAAACCCAGCGGCCCCATCTCCGGCGGCACCGCCTGCAGCGGCACCCAGGCGGTGACGG
>JANLSB010000250.1:0-18134 GCA_031362125.1 Lysobacterales bacterium
GACTTCACCCAGTATATGTAGGCCAACTTCACGACGTCCTTGGCGCGGTTCACGCGGAAATAGGTGAGTTCGGTGGTGCGGCACCTCACGTACCGCTTACCGTAAATGCACCTCGGTAAATTCACCCCGGCAAGGTCGGCATGTGCCGCACCACCGAACTCACCTATTTCCGCGTGAACCGCGCCAAGGACGTCGTGAAGTTGGCCGACATATACTGGGTGAAGTCTCTCCGGCCCCGACACTGGGAGATTTCCTTTTGAGCAATAAGGGCAATCAACGATGCGCTCCGAACTCGGGGTCGAATATCGCGTCTATGGCGTCGTCCGGGACCGGGCGACTGATGGTCCAGCACGTCCATCCCAATTGCCCGGACTTCCCAAGGCACGCTGGCTGAACCTCGCGCTCTTCGAGGACGCATTGGAGATCCCATCGGTACTCGTATCCGACGTAGTTCAGGACCCACGCCTTGATCCGCTGGAATGCCTTGCCGCTCGGGACGAGGCTGCGAAGCTTCGCCAGTTTCATCGGCCCCATCCGGATCCGAAACTTTAACTGACCCTCGAACTTTCTCGATCCGGCGATGGCAGTCTTGCCCAGGCTGCCGGTTTCAGGCGATTCACCGAGGCGGCACTGGTTCGCCTCGGGAATGTTCATCCAGGTCCCGAAAAATTCGAGGATTTCGGTACGGACGCCGAAGAAATCCTGCAAGATCGCGCCCAAGCCCTCGGCGTTGCGGGTCTGGCAGGCTAGGCGCCCGGAAAAATAGAGCTTCGCGCGATCCGGCACTTCATCGCGGTTCCTAAGACTCTCCATGCCGATTCCGCACAGACTCCCGACATAGCCGATGAACTTCCCTTCCTTCGGGTGGGATGAGCCGCACGAGGCTTAGATTCTCCTTAATCCCGGTCTGTGGTGGATCAGAAAGACGCGCGATACCTAAGAATAGATCGTCATGACGGCGACGATCACCGTGGGTGCGGCACCGATCGATGCGGTGGACGACACCGGCACGGTGGCCAACGGTGCGACCGGCGGTGTGGCGGTGCCGAACGTGCTGGTCAACGACACGCTCAATGGCGTGCCGGCGACGCTGTCGACGGTGACGCTGACGCAGGTTTCGACGAGCAACCCGAACGTGACGCTGAACCCGGCGACGGGTGCGGTGACGGTGGCCCCGAATACACCAGCCGGCACCTATACGCTGGTGTACCGGATCTGCGAGATCCTCAATCCGACCAACTGCGACACGGCGACGGTCACCGTCACCGTGGGCGCGGCACCGATCGATGCGGTCGACGACAGCTTCCCGCCGGTGAACGGCGTGAGCGGTGGCACGACCGCTTCGGTACTCGTCAACGACACGCTCAATGGTGTCGCGGTGATCCCGGCCAACGTGACGCTGACGCCCGGCGCGGCGCCGACGCCGACCAGCGGCAGCATCGTGATGAATCCGGACGGCACGATCACCATCGCGCCGAATACGGAAGCGGGCACGTACACGTATCCGTACACGATCTGCGAAGTGCTGAACCCGACCAACTGCGACACGGCGATCGCGACCGTGGTCGTGTCCGCGCAGCCGGGCCTGACGATCGACAAGATCGCCGGTGCGCCGACCGCGAACACGGCTGGCGCCACGATTCCGTACAGCTTCGTGGTGACCAATAGCGGCAACGTGACGGTGACGGGCCTGACCATCAACGACCCGCAGCTCACTGCGGCGGCGGTCTGCCCGACCACGACGCTGGCACCGGCCGCGTCGACCACGTGCACGGGTTCGCACACGATCACCCAGGCGGAAGTGGATGCGGGCACGGTGGTCAACACCGCGACCGCGACCGGCACGCTGCCGGGCGGCGGCACCACGGTGTCTCCGCCGGACAGCACCACGACGCAGATCGTGCAGAACCCGGCGATCACCGCGTTGAAGACGGCGACGTTGACCACCGACGGCGGTATCGCCGGTCTGGCCGATCCTGGCGATGTGATCACCTACAACGTCACCGTGCGCAACACGGGCAACGTGACGCTGAACAGCCTGGTGGTGACGGACAGCTTCGAAGGCGGTGCGCCGACGACGCTGACCTGCACGCCGACCACGCTGGCTCCGGGCGCCACCGCCACCTGTGCGAGTTACACGCATACGGTGACCGTGGCCGAAGCGGCGGCGGGCGGCACGCTCGACAACGTGGTGACCGCGAGAGCGACCTCGTCGACCTCGACCCAGACGGTGACCTCGACCAGCACGGCCGTTGTCAATGTCAACGGCATCCCGGCGGCGATCCGTATCGTCAAGACCGCCACCCCGCGCGATGTGAAGGTCGGCGATCTGGTCCGCTATACGCTGACGATGGAGAACACCAGCCCGACACCGATGGTGGACGGCACGCTGATCGACACGCCGCCGGCCGGCTTCACCTATGTCGACGGTTCGCTGACGGTGGCCGATGCCGACAACGCCGGTCGCCTGGTCGGGACCTACCCGATCCGGGTGGACCAGATCGACATCCCGGTCGACGGCCGCGCCACGATCACCTACCTGCTGCGCGTCGGTGCCGGCGTCCGTCAAGGCGTACACACCAACAGTGCGTACGTCGAAGACAACGGCAGCGTGGTCTCCAATGTCGCGACGGCCGATGTGCGGTTGGTCGGCGATCCGCTGCTCGACGATTCGCTGATCGTCGGTACGGTCTTCAGTGACCGCGACGGCGACGGTTGGCAGGATACGGCCGGTCTCGGCGACGTCCGCGTCAAGGGTGGTTTCGCGCCGGACGCCTATGTGCCGAATTCGACCACGGTCGACCGCGGCACCGGTCCGACGCCGGAGCCCGATGCCAGCTCGCCGATGCTGCATGGCATCGATGTGGGCAGCATCTCCGGGCGTCAGTCGGAAGCCGATCCGGTGACCAAGCACTCGGTGGTCATCCGCCAGACGTTGCGTGAGCTCCGCTTCACCGACGACTTCGTGCTGACCTCGGCTCAGGGCGCAACGGTGCGTATGACGGCAGACGGCAAGACCTACATCGACAAGACCGGCGATGCGGCCAAGGGCCTCAACGCCGCCGAGCCGACGGTGGAACGCCGGATCAGCCAGGTGGCCGGCGGCTACCAGGTCGATTACGTCATCGCCAACGCCGGCATCGACGAACGCGGCATTCCGGGCGTGCGCATCGCTTCGGTGGAAGGCCTGCTGATCGAGACCGATCAGTACGGTCGCTACCGTGTGGTGGGTGTCGACGGAGGTCGCGACCGTGGCCGCAACTTCATCCTGAAGGTCGATCCGGCCACGTTGCCGCCGGGCAGCACGTTCACTACGGACAATCCGCTGGTGAAGCGCGTGACCCCGGGCGTCCCGACCCGCTTCGACTTCGGCGTGAAGATGCCGGTGACGGTGCTGGAAGGCGGCGAGCAGAACGTCGAGATGGAGCTGGGTTCGGTGATGTTCGAAGCGGGCAGTGCCGATATCAGGCCGCAGTACCGCGCCGCCATCGACAAGATGGCGGAAACCGCGCAGCAGTACGGCGGCGGCGAGATTGTGATTGCCGCCGAAGGCGACAGCGATATCCTCGCCTTCGACCGCGCGGTTGCGGTGCGCGACGCGCTGGTGTCGAAGTTGTCGCCGGAAGTCTCGTCGGCATTGCGTGTCAGTGTGCGCGCCAACCCGCACGACCCGTCGTCGACGGTGGTTGGGGTGATGGCATGGCCGTTGATCGGCACGGTGTTGTTCGAAACGGATCGCGCCGAGATCAAGCCCGAATACAGGCCATTGATGCGCAAGATCGCCGCCTATCTGGTGGAGATCGGCACTACCCAGGTGGCAGTGGTCGGCCACGCCGACAAACGCGGATCGGAGGAGTACAACGTCGCGCTTGGCACACGTCGTGCTAAAGCCGTCTTCGAGGCGATCGCGGAAGCGCTGCCGACGGAACTGCGCAGCAAGCTGCGGGTCGACTTCAACGAAGATCCGGCAGCCCCTGCCGGAATGAACGGTCAGTGAGGGGCGCCGACATGAAGATGAAACTGCTCGACTACACCATGATCGGCATCCTTGCCGGTGGCATGGCCGCAAACGCTTCGGCGCAGAGCACGCCGGCACCTCCTGCCGCGACCGACGCCACCCAATGCGGTGATGAAGGTTGTGTGTCCGACGAAGGCATGTTGTTCAAGATCCGCACCCGCGGCGAACAGCGCCCGGTCACCAGCGCCACCACCGAACAGTCGGACTCGACCACCCTGCAGCCCGACCGTCGGGTCACGGTGGAAGCCGAACACGTCGACTCGAAGTGGAACTACGATCTGAAACCGGGACAGGCGCTCGCGATCGGCAAGTGGTCGACCGATGTCCCCGGTGGCGGCGTGATCTGGGCCACCGAAGACCCCAATCTCGGCCAGCCGCAGTTCAACGTGTCCGCACCGTCGCTGGTGGCGTTCGATGGCGGCCGGATCACCAAGCCGGTCCGCTTCTACGCCTTCAGCAACTACTCGGCCTTCATCCAGCGCGCCGAAGTGCTGATCTACCGCGCCAGCGACACTGATCTGGTGACGCCGCTGGCCAAAGTCGATCTGCCGCTGGGCGCGGTCAGCGATGCTTCATGGGACGGCACGCTGCCGGCGGGCTTCGAAGCACGCGCCGGCGACGAACTGCTGTACCTCGTGCGTGCCTACAGCGCCGACGGCAACTACGATGAAACCTATCCGCGACGCATGCAGCTGGTCACGCCCGACGAAGTCGAGCGCGGCAATCAGGCCCTGCGCCAGTCGGTGGAGCGCCGCAACGGCATCGCGTTGAGCACCGAGGAAGCCGAACAGCGCAGTCTGGTCGAAGGCATCTTCGGCGAGAACGCGCTGCGTCAGCAGAACATCCCGATCTACGGCTCCCGCATCCGCATCCAGGGCCGCGATATCCCCGAAGGCTACAGCGTCAGGATCAACGGCCAGAGTCATCCGATCGACCTGCAGCGCAAGCTGGTCGCGGAATATCTGGTGCCGGTCGGCCAGCATGCGTTCGAGATCGAATTGCGCGGCCGCGAACAGGAATCGCTGACCCGCCGTCTCGATATCGATGTCAGCGGCAAGTACATGTTCGCCGTCGCCATCGCCGATTTGACCGTCTCCGGCAGCAATGCCACAGGCTCGATCGAACCGCTGGCCGGAGACGACCGCTACGACGACAGTTTCCTGGTCGAAGGCCGGCTCGCGTTCTATCTGAAGGGCAAGATCCAGGGCAAATATCTGGTGACGGCGCAGGCGGACACGCAGGAACGCGAGATCAGCCAGCTGTTCAACAACTTCCTCGATGCCGACCCGCAGGACGTGTTCCGCCGCCTCGATCCGGACGCCTATTACCCGGTCTACGGCGACGACTCCACGACCTATCGCGATGTCGATACCCAGGGCCGTCTGTACGTCCGCGTGGACTGGGACAAGAGCCAGGCGCTGTGGGGCAACTTCAACACCGGCATCACCGGCACAGAATACGGCCAGTATTCGCGCTCGTTGTACGGTGCGGCGCTGTCGTGGCGTTCGCGTCAGGCGACCGCGCTAGGCGAGCCGGGCAGCCAGCTGAAACTGTTCGGCTCCGAAGCGCAGACCGCGCCGGGCCACAGCGAATTCCTCGGCACCGGCGGCAGCCTCTACTACCTCAAGCACACCGATGTGCTGCCGGGCTCGGATCGCGTCGTGCTGGAAGTGCGCGACGACACCACCGGCCGGGTCGAACGCCGGATCGATCTGGCGCGCGGTGCGGACTACGAGATCGACGAGTTCCAGGGTCGCGTGCTGCTGACCCGTCCGCTCTCGCAGATCACCCGCGACAACATCCCCACGCTGACCCGCGACACGCCGCTCGACGGCTTCGCGCAGATCCTGCTGATCGATTACGAATACGTCCCCAGCGGCTTCGATCCCGACGAATTCACCGCCGGTTTCCGCGGCAAGCAATGGTTCGGCGATCACGTCGCATTGGGCGCCACCTGGATCGACGAGAACCGCGCCGGCGACGACTACATGCTCAAGGGTCTGGATCTGACCCTGCAGGCCGGTCGGGGCACGTACCTGAAGGTCGAGCAGAGCCACACCCGTGCGACCAGCGCGCCGATCTTCTTCTCCGACAACGGCGGCCTCAGCTTCACCCAAACTAATGCCACGCCCGGCGTCCGCGAAGGCGATGCGCGTGCGGTCGAAGCCCGCGCCAACTTCAAGGAGCTGGGCTGGACCGATCTGGACTGGTCGGCCGGTGCCTGGTGGCGCAACGTCGACGCCGGTTTCTCGGTTGGCCGTTTCGACACGGGTGCCGACATCCAGGAACACGGCGCCGAAGTGCTGGGCCAGTTCTCGCCCAATGTGAATGTCCGCAGCCGCTACAGCCGCGCCGAACGCGGCGCGGAAGCGCTCACCCAGACCCAGGTCACGGGCGAGTGGCGGATCAACGACCACGACAGTCTCGCCGCCGAACTGCGTCGGGTCGACGAAGAGCGGGTGTCCGGCGATGTCACCGGCACGCTCGCCGCGCTGCAGTACAAGCACCGCTTCGGCAGCAGCCTCGATGTCTACGGCACCGCGCAGCTCACCGTCGACGACGACAACGGCAAATACGTCTCCAACGACGCGCTGACCCTCGGCGGCAAATATCTGTTCGGCGATCTGTCCAGCGTCGGTGCGGAAGTCACCTCCGGCGAACGCGGTGATTCGGCGCAGATCAACGGCGAATACCGGATCAGCCCCGAACATACGTTGTATGGCGGCTACACCTATTCCACCGACCGCAGCGACTACGACCCGCTGTTCAACGACCGCCAGAATTCCGGGTGGACGCTGGGCCAGCGCTGGCGTCTTTCCAGTCAGGTGAACCTGTTCAACGAAAGCCAGTTCCTCAAGACGCCGAACGAATCCGGCCTCGCGCACACCTACGGCATGGATTTCTATCCGGGCGTGGGTTGGACCCTCGGCTTCACGCTGCAGCAGGCGAATCTCGACAAGGCAATCGGCAATGTCGACCGCCAGGCGGTGAGCGTCAGCGCCGGCCGCACCTCCAACGACACCCAGTGGCAGAGCAAGCTGGAGTGGCGGCAGGACACCGGTGCGGAACAGCGCGACCAGTGGGTGACCACCAACCAGTTCACCCACAAGGTCAACGAGAGCTTCCGGATCGCCGCGCGCTTCAATTACGCGAAGACCACCGACGATCTGTTGACCGCCGCAGGCGCCAAATTTATCGAAGGCAACTTCGGTTTCGCTTGGCGGCCGTTCGATTCCGGCAAGTGGGCGCTGCTGGGCAAGTACACGTATCTGTACGACGTGTCGTCGCTGCCGCAGATCGGCGATAACGTCGCGTTCTACGATCAGCGCAGCCAGGTGCTGTCGCTGGAAGGCATCTACAAGCCGAACGTGCATTGGGAGTTCGCCGGCAAGCTGCTGCGGCGTGAGGGTGAAGTGCGCTTCGGTCGCCTCTCCGGGCAGTGGGCCGACTCCGGCGCGACGTTTGCGGCGGGCCAAGCGCGCTACGCGTTCGCGGACAAGTGGCATGCGCTGGGCGAATACCGCTGGCTGGGCGTCGAAGACGGCGGCGATCGTCAGGGCTTCCTGATGGGCATCGATCGCGATCTTGGCAAGAATCTGCGGATCGGTGCCGGCTACAACTTCACCGAGTTCAGCGACGACCTGACCAACTTCGATTACGACCACAAAGGGTGGTTCATCAATCTGGTCGGCTGGTATTGATCGACATGGGGCCTGGTTGCGGGCGGTCCACTGTGTGAACCGCCTCGTCTCACTTAGGAATGCGATAGTGATGATCCGTACGATTTTCTTACTGCTGGTTTTGAGCGTTACGGTGCTGTTCCCCACGCTTGTACATGCACAGGGCGCGCCATTCGCCTGCAACAACGATCTGTATCTGGCACGCACTGCCGGCAACAATGTCACGCTGTACCGCTTCCCGCAGAGCGTCCTCGGCACAGGTGGTGCCGCCGTCGATGTCTGGGGCGTAACGGACACGCCCGGAATCAATGGGATCGGTCTGCGGCAGCAGGACGGTTTCATTTACGGCCTGAATACCGCAAACGGTTTCCCGGAGCTGCACCGCCTCGGCGGGACCAGTTCAGTTCTCGTCGGCACCATCAACACCACCGGAGCGCAGACACCCGCGCTGACCAACACCTTCACGCCGACCGCCGGCACCTTCGATGCGCAGGGGCGTTTCTATTTCGCAGGTCAAGGCGGCGGCAACATTTCGCCCCAGGCGATCTATCGCGTCGATGCCATTCCGGTCGGCGCAGGCGCCATGACCGTTTCCGCGGTGTTTCCCATGTCCGCCGCGTTGACCAATGTCGGTGATCTCGCTTTCGGGCCGGACGGCAACCTCTACGGCGCCACCGGTACCACCTTGGCACAGATCATTCTGCCGGTACCGGCGACCTCGGGGGCCACCGCCACCGTGACTACCGCGACGCTTCCGTCGTCGGTCGGCGGCGTCGGCAGTGCGTTCTTCAACAGTGCCGGAGAGTTCTTCGTCTACGAGAACAGCAGCGGCAGCCTGCGCAGAGTCGGCTTCAGTTTTGGCACCGGGTTTCCGGGTGCGCTCACGGTTGGCAGTCCAGCGGTGATCACCGGCACCTCGGGAGGTTCTTCCACCGATGGTACGGGTTGCGTCATCCCACCGCAGGCCGACGTGCGCATCACCAAGACCAACACGCCTGGCGTGAACGGCAATGTCGATCAGGTCGGTGATACGGTCGTCTCCGGGACGAACACCACCTACACCATCGTCGCCACCAACGTTGGCCCGGCGGCGGCGGACAATGCCGTCGTGACCGATCCAGCCAGCGGCCTGTCCTGTACCGCAATCACCTGCACGGCTGCGGGTGGTGCGGCCTGCCCAACGGCTACAGGCGCCGCGTTGATTTCGGCGCTGCAAGGCGCGGGCACGGTGGTGCCGACGTTGCCAGTCGGTGGGACAGTCACGTTCACGTTGACGTGCGGCGTGCCTTAGCGGTACAGATGTTCGCCATTGCAGGTTGCCGATGCAACTCGGCAGGGCGCCTGAATTCAACCTTTTCGGGCGGTGCTTGGCGTTGTGCCGGTCATTGTCCCCCTGTAGTGACTGGAGCAGCGGCAGATGAGCAATAGAACCTTCCTTCGCAGCGCAATGCTGTCCGCCGCGATCACCGCCGCGATCGCCGCGGTGAGTCTGCCGGCGCAGGCGCGCGTGCCCGGCAAGGACGGTGCGTTCACCGCCGCCGCCGCCAACACGGTCGTCAACACCTACACCACGCTCACTGCGGGTGCGACCGCAGGGGCGACGACGATTACCGTCGCCAGCGCCGCTGGCATCACCGCCGGCGATGTGCTGCTGGTCTATCAGGCGCAGGGCGCGACCATCAGCACCACCAACGCCAACACTTACGGCGCGGTCAGCGCGCTTGGCAACGCCGGACGCTACGAATATGTCAGCGTCGCCTCGGTCAGCGGCACCACCATCACCCTCGGCAGAGCCTGCAGCCTTTCGCCGCTGCGCTTCTCCTACAGCAGCGGCGCGCAGGTATTGCGCGTGCCGCAGTACAGCAGCCTCACCGTCAACGCCGGCGCATCGATCGTGCCGCAGGACTGGAACGGCAGCACCGGCGGCATCGTCGCTGCGATCGTCGACGGCACCGCGACCGTCAATGGTTCGATCAACGCCAACGGCCGCGGTTTCCGCGGCGGCGCGATCGACAACGTCACCACGAATCAGGGTACCGATGTCACCGCCTACGTCGCCAACACGAATGCTGCAGGCGCCGAAAAGGGCGAGAGCATCGCCGGCAACCAAGCGACCTACGACGGTCTGGGCGGACGTTTCAACCGGGGCGCGCCGGCCAACGGCGGCGGCGGCGGCAATGCCCACAACGCTGGCGGCGGCGGTGGCGCCAATGGTGGCAATGCGGTGGGTTGGAATGGTCAGGGCGTGCCGGACACCAGTGTCGCTGGCTGGGTCACGGCCTGGAATATCGACGGCACACTGACGTCCGCCACCAAGTCGCCCGGCGGCGGCCGCGGCGGCTACACCTTTGCCAACAGCAATGAAGACGCGCTGACCCGTGCGCCGGGCGCCAACCAGTGGGGCGGTAATAACCGGCGCGAGCGCGGTGGACTTGGCGGCCGACCGCTGGCGAACAATCCCAGCATCGTCGGCGATACCCGGCTGTTCTTCGGTGGCGGCGGCGGCGCGGGTGACGGCAATAATGGCGCGGCCAGCGCCGGCGCCAATGGCGGCGGTCTGGTGTTGCTGGTCGCCACGGCAGTGGCCGGCGGCGGCAGTCTGCAGGCCAACGGCGCCACCGCTCCGAATACGATTCCCAGCCATATCGACGCCCCCGGCGGCGGCGGCGGCGGTGGCTCGGTCGTCCTGGTCGCCCCCAGTGCCGGCGGGCTCAGTCTGTCGGCCATCGGTGGCCTGGGCGGCAATCAGCTTCTCACCGTTACCGAGTCCGAAGGCCCCGGCGGCGGCGGCGGCGGCGGCTTTGTCGCTTCGCCGGCCGGCACCGGCACTGTCACCGGCGGTGCCAACGGCACCACCACGTCGAGTGCAATGACCGAGTTCATTCCCAACGGTGCGACCCGCGGCAATACCGGCAACGCAGCGACCGCGCCGTCGCTGGCGAATCTGCCGCTGTGCAATGTGACCAGCCTGGCGGATCTCAGCATCACCAAGACCAATACGCCGCTGGCCGGCCCCAACGATCAGGCCGCCGACACGGTCGACTCCGGGGCGCAGACCACCTACAGCGTCGTGGTCACCAACAGTGGCCCGGGTGCTGCGATCAATGCAGTGATTCAGGACACGCCCGGCGCGGGCCTGACCTGCCCGCCGGCCAATGTCGTGACTTGCACCAGCACTGCCGCACCCAGCGCATGTCCGGCCGGGCCGCTGACCGTCGCCAATCTCACCGCCGGCGTCACCCTGGGCACGCTACCTGCCACGGTAGGCGCCAATACCGTCACGTTCACGTTCAACTGCACGGTGCAATAGCCGTCAATCCGTAGGAGTCCATCGTTGATTTACGTCACCAAACGCCCCCGAGTTTGTGACGCATGGAAGCGCACCATTGCTCTCACCCCACTGACGTTCAGTGCGGTTTATTCAATCGCCATCAGTACGGCCATCGCCCAGGTCTGCGCATTGCCCGGCAGCGCCGGCGACGCGACGATTTCCGGAACCGTCAACACGTACTGGACGCCGGGCGCCGGCAGTTACAACAGCGGCAGCACGTCCATCGCGCTCGGCGGCCAACGTGGCGCTGTCGCGACGCTCGCCGAAGGCGATCTGGTGCTAGTGATCCAGATGCAATGCGCGAGCATCAACAGCAGCGACAGTCTGAGTTACGGCGACGGTGCCGCCGGAGAACCGGCCTCGGGCTACAGCGATCCCGCCGGCAGCTGTCTTGCTGGCCGCTATCAATTCCTGCGCGCCGGTGCAGGCAGCAGCAACGCGTTGTTGAACCTCGCCGGCTCGCCCCTGACCGCAGCCTATGAGCAGGCGAACGCCACCGCGACCGCTGGCCGCCGCACCTTCCAGGTGATCCGCGTCCCCCAGTACGCCAACCTCACGATCGGCGGCACCGTCACCGCAGTCGATTGGGACGGCAACAGTGGTGGCGTGGTGGTGCTCGATGCCGCGTTTACGCTGAATCTGGCCGCAGGCATCAATGTCGATGGCACCGGTTTTCGCGGCGGCGCCGGGCGCAGCCGCTCCGCTGCCGATGCGATCGAACGCTTTCGCTGGGACGACGACACCCGCCACGGCGTGAAGGGCGAGGGCATCGCCGGCACGCCGCGCTTCGTCAGTCTCAAGCGCGACCCCAACAGCGGCGCGACCGCCGGCATCGTCGATCTCGGTCTGGGCTGGGGCGGCTATCCGACCGGCGCCGCATCGACCGGCGACTACGCGCGCGGTGCGCCCGGCAAAGCCGGCGGCGGCGGCACATTCTGGGACGGCGCCAGCGACAACGGCGGCGGCGGCGGCGGGGGCAATGGCCGTGCCGGCGGACGCGGTGGTGCCGGCTGGCGCAGCGCGGGCTACGCCGGCGTGCTGCTGGACTACAGCAATCTCACCGACAAGAAATGGGGCTTCGGTGGCGATACGTTTTCTGCCGCTTCGGTCTCTCGGCTGGTGATGGGCGGCGGCGGCGGCGGCGGCGACAACAACGCCAACAGCCAGGCGGCGGAATCCAGCGGCGCGGCCGGCGGCGGTGTCGTCATGATCCGTGCAACCACGCTCATCGGCGGCGGTGTCATCAGCGCGCGCGGCGCGCGTGCCGCCGACAACCCGACCAACGACGGCGGCGGCGGCGGCGGTGCGGGCGGCAGCGTCCTGATCGTCGCGACCACCTGGTCGGCGTCCCCCAGTATTGATGTCAGCGGTGGCCGCGGCGGCGACGCGTGGCCGACCGGTGGATCCGCGCATGGGTCCGGCGGCGGCGGCGCGGGCGGTGTGGTCGTCACCAGCAGCCCGGTCGCATCCACGCTGGGCGGCGGCGCGCCCGGCATCACCAATACGGCGCAGGCCCAGCCCGGTGGCGCCACTCACGGCGCACAAACCGGCGGCAACGGCGTGGCGCAGACCATCGCGCCGGCCGCCGACAACCCCGGCAGCGATGTCGGCCGCACCTGCAAAGCCGATATCCGCATCACCAAGACGAATACGCCCGGCGTGAACGGCGAAGTCGATCAAGTGGCGGACACTGTCGATTCCGACGCCACCACCGTTTACGCCATCACCGTGACCAACGATGGTCCGAAACCGGCGAACAACGCATTGGTCGTCGATTCTGCGCCCACCGGCCTGTCCTGTACGACTGCCACCTGCAGCGCGAGCGGCGGCGCAGTGTGTCCGGTGCAGACCGGTGCTGCGCTGGTGACCGCGCTGCAAGGTGCAGGTACGACCGTGCCGACGTTGCCTGCCGGCGCCAGCGTCGATTTTCTGTTGAGCTGCACCGTTCAATAGCCAATGCCATGCGGAAGCGGTTAAGTCGATAGTCGCAGTCTGTCCGTTGGCAGGATTGCACGCGTTCGACCGCAGCATCACGATGAAGCGCACGTCAACTTCATGATCAATCGCACCGTTCGATAGCGGTTGCCGCATCAAAATCGTGATTCGATAGCCGCAATCTATTTGTTTGCGGCCTTGTGCGTCTTTCATGCCTCGCCATCACTGCGATCTCGCGGTTATTCGCGTTGAAAAAAAACCGGCCTGTCTAAAACGACAGGTACAAGCGCGACGATCCTCACGTCTATCGTAGCGATGAAGCTACTGGATGATCTGTCTTTTCAGCGCGGGATGAACCACCAATACATTTCGCAGCCAACGTGCGGCGAGACGTGTTTGTGTGACGTGCTGATCAGAGGAGGTTCGCCAGCGAAGCGAGACGCGAAAAGGATTGTCATGCAAGCAAGTGAGTGGTCGGTTCACATCGCGCGTGCGCTGAAGTTGCGCAACGGATGTTTCTTCGCATGGTCGCTAAGCATGATCTGCGTCGCCGCGCTTGTGTCCAGCGTGTGCATCCCGACCGCGCACGCCGCGCAGGTGCAGCACCTCAACACCCAGACCGCCACCGCGTCCGGCGCCGGCGCCACCGGCGCGCCGACCATCGCCAGTTTCAATATTCCCAGCGGCAAAAATCGCGTGCTGTTCATCTGGCCGACCTTCGAACGCGACCATTGCTCGAATGCCGATGTCACCGGCGGCCTGTGCGTCAATGGCAACGCCGCCGGTACCGGCCTGGGCGACAACTACCCCGAGCCGCGCATCGGCACGCCGCCGGCCACCACCAGCAACAACCAGCTCACCGCCCGGATCGTCGGCCCCGGCGGCACCATCAACAAGCAGAACGCGCTGGTGATCGGCGGTACGCCCAGCGGCGATACCCGCTTCATCAACATCAACGTCTCGCCCACCGGCTCGCCTGCGGGCACCTCCTTCTTCACCGTCGCCAGCTTCCACGTCGTGCTGTTCGAGAACGAGATCAACACCCTGCTGGGAGGCGCGGCTTCGGGCACGGTCACCATCACGCTGCCGGATACCAGCGTACCGTCGAATGCCGGCGACGATGCGCTGCTGATCGCCTCGGTCTACCAGAACGTCGAACAGACCGTCACTGGTTTCGTGCGCAACGCCACGGCGACCCAGCAGGTCAACACCGGCACGCCCGGCAATACATCGCTCGCGCCGGCAGCCTACGATGCCGGTCAGATACCCGACGAAGCCGATGACGGCAAGCTGGTGACGGGCGCCAACTCCAGTACGGAAGGTTTCCTGTTGCCGGCAGGCCATGTCGCCTTGGCGACGCCGTCCGTCGTCAATGCCGGCGGCAACTACGACAATCCTGCCGGCAACATTCACAACGACCCCAACGGCTTCTCGGGCGGCGCCTATTTCCGCAACGGCGGCGGAACCCCGGCCAGCCTCTACACGTTGACGATGGGCGGCGCAGCCGCGACGCTGACGTATGGCGCGACCAACGCATCTTTCCTGCTCGAATCGGACAATGCTGATGTTGGCGACGCACCGATCAGTTACGGCAACCCCACGCATACGATCGCTGGCATCCGCATGGGCGCCGCAGTCGATGCCGATGCCGCGCTGCTGAACAACGCCACCGCCACCGGCGACGATGTCAACAACACCGACGACGAAGACGGCGTCACCCTGGTACCGCTGTTGCCGACCGGCGAAACCACCGTGGTGCCGGTCAACATCCAGAACGCGGGTGGCTTCCTCAGCGTCTGGTTTGACTGGAACGCCGATGGCGATTTCAACGACGCCGGCGAGCAGATGATCACCGCACAGGCAGTCGCGGTCGGTACGACCAATCTCAATATCGCTGTACCGTTGACCGCGATCATCGGCCCCACTTTCGCCCGCTTCCGCGTGTGCACCAACAACACCGCGCTCGACAACTGCAATACGCCGGCCAGCACCGTGCAGTCGGGTGAAGTCGAGGACTATCAGTTCACCGTGTCGCGCCGGCTCATCCTGCGCAAAACCACCCTCGGCGGCGTCGGCGGTGCGTTCGGCTTCGCATTGACCAACACGCAGCAAGCCACGGGCACGGTGACCACGACGGTCGTTAATACGCCGACTACGGTCGATGGCAATACTGCCAGCGCCGCGACGCTGGCCTACACCATCACCGCGCCGACCACGGCGGTCACCATCAACGAGAACGCCCTGCCGGCCGGCTGGCAGCTGACCGGGGCCACCTGCGTCAACAACGCCAGTGTCACCGTGGGCAGTCTGACCGGCAGCACTTACACCATCACCGGTGCCGAAATCGGCGCCAGCGTCAGCTTCACCTGCACCTTCACCAACACCAGACTGCCGATCCTGCGCCTGCAGAAAGCGTTGCCGAGTGGGCGTTTCGTCGCGACCGATCAGTTCGCGCTCACCATCGCCGGGACTGGTGGTCCTGCCACGGTCACCACCACTGGTGCAGGCACCACCGCCACCGGTGTCGCGACGCTCAGCCCAGGCGCCTTGGGCGCGGTGTACACGCTCAGCGAAGCAGGTGCGGCCGGTGCAGTGCTGACCAATTACGCGACGATCTGGGCCTGCACCAATGCACTCACCGGCGGGCAGACGCCCAGCGGCAGCGGCACCAGTTTCAGTGTGACCGCGGTCGCCGGCGATGACCTGACCTGCACGCTCACCAACACCCGCAACAACCAGGCCGATCTGCGCGTCACCAAGACCAACACCCCCGGTGTGAACGGAGAGGTCGATCAGGCGGCGGATACGGTCGTCTCCGGCGCCGCGGCCAACTACAGCATCGTGGTGACCAACCTCGGGCCCGATGCCGCCGACGGCTCGGTGTTGGGCGACCCGGTGCCCACCGGACTCACCTGCACCACCGCGAGTTGTACCGCAGCCGGCGGCGCGGCCTGCCCGGTGGCGACGGGCGCGGCCCTGGTCGCGGCGCTGCAGGGCGCGGGCGCGACCATCCCGACCTTGCCCAATGGCGGCTCGGTCACCGTGACCCTGACCTGTACGGTGCAATGACCGCGACGGTTGTTGTCCATGCGAGCGACTAGTCTGCAGTGATGCCGACCGCCGCTGTTCGATCTCTGATCTCCGCCGTCGCACTGCTCGGGTTGTGTGCGGCGGGTCAGGTTCAGGCACAAGTCCAGCGCAATTACCTCAATCCGGGTTTTGAAAGTCCGGCGTTGACCGCGGCGAATGCAGCGACCGGCTGCTTCAAGCTGTTGAGCGAAACCCTGGTGCCCGGCTGGACCACCACCCATCCGGTCGGCACCGATGGTGGCAACTGCACCGCACCGGTCGGTCCCAGCGGGCCGCTGATGGAAATGTGGCGCACAAATTTCAATGGCGTGCCCGCGCGATCGGGGCTGAATTTCGTCGAGTTGAACGCATCCGCTTCGTCGCGGATGTACCAGAACGTCTGCGTGCTCAACAGCGATCGGATCGCCTGGCGTTTCAGTCATCGCGGCCGCGGCAGCGCCACCATTCCCGACGTGATGGATTACAACATCGGCGCGTCGGTGCCGATCGTACGCGTGGGAACCACCAGCAACGGGACGTTCAATGCGCCGGTCGCGTCGCAGGGCACGGCGAACGCACCGGTGGTCGGCGGCAATGGTTGGGTCGATTACACCGGCGCGTTCACCTACGCCGGTGCGACCGGCACCACCAGCATGGGGGTCGAATCGATCAGCGCGGGCCGCGGCAACAACACGGTCGGCAATTTCCTCGACAATATCCAGATCGAGCTGACGCCGTTCGTGGAATTCGTGCAGCCCAGCAGCTCCACGCCCGAAAGCGCCAGCAGCAACCTTCCGACGCTGCGCGTGAACGGCACCGCGTTCAGCGCGTTCACGGTGACGGTGCAGATCGTCGGCGGTACCGCCACGCTCGGCACCGACTAC
This sequence comes from Lysobacterales bacterium, assembly GCA_031362125.1. GTDB lineage: Bacteria > Pseudomonadota > Gammaproteobacteria > Xanthomonadales > Xanthomonadaceae > Lysobacter_I. The sequence goes on from JANLSB010000250.1 coordinate 16,918, forward strand.
ACCACGCCCGGCAACAGCGCGACGTTGACGATCACCATTCCGGTCGGCCAATACGACGGCGCGAGCGCGGGCAGTCTGTTCGCACTGCCGATCGCGGTGGTCAACGATGCGCTCGGCGAGGGCAATGAAACGATCCAGCTGTCGATCGTGCCGCCGACCGGATCGCCGCCGCCGTTCCTGTTGAGTTCGAGCACCAGCTGCGGTGGCGCGGCACAGACCGCGTCGACGTACACGATCGTCGACGACGACGCCAGCATCGCCGTCACCAAGAACGCGGCGGCGCCGGTTGCGGTGAGCGGCCAGCCGACGCAGTTCGATGTGGCGTACACCGTCGTGGTCAGCAACCCGACGTTGGCGACCGCCAATTACAGTCTTGTCGACACGCCGGGTTTCGATCCGGACGTGAATATCGTCTCCGCTGGTTTCACGCTCAATGGCGGTGCATCGACAGCCCTGACCGGCAGTGGGCCGTGGACGCTGCAACCGCCCTCGCGCGCGCTGGCCGGAGGCGCGACCGACACCTATGTCCTCACCGTGCGCATCAACTTCAATCGCGGCGGCAGCGTCGGCAACGATGTATGCGCCATACCCAGCGCAGCGGGCGGCGGTCTGCACAACGGCGCGACCGCCACCCTGCAGACCGCCGGCAATCCGACCTTTGTGGCCAGCGGCTGCCGCAATACGCCGACGCCGGTCTGGGTGACGCTGCGCAAATCGCTGGTCGGCCGCGCGGTCGCGAGCGACCAGATACAGGTGCGCATCCGCTCCGCCGGTGTCGTCGTCGCGACCGCGACCACCAGCGGCGCTGCGTTGCCGGCAAGCGCGAGCACCGGTGCGGTGGTCCTGCCTGCAGGCAACACCCTGCAGATCGAGGAGTCGGTGAAGGCCAACGGCACCGGCGCCGACCAGGCGCCTTCCAGCTACCGTCCGCAGATCGCCTGCACCAATGCGACCTCGGGTTCGGCGACGATCCTGCCAAGTGGAAGCGGAACCGCGGTCTCCACCCGACAGGAGTGGCCTGCATTCGCCACCAGTGCCGGCGACGACATCGATTGTCTGATCACCAATGCATTGCCCAGTGCGGATCTGCGTCTGACCAAGACGAATACGCCCGGCGTGAATGGCGAAGCGGATCAAGCTGCGGATACGCTCGTCTCCGGCGCTGCGGCCAACTACACCATCGTGGTGACCAATCTGGGGCCCGATGCCGGCAACGG